>CAZSSS010000384.1:0-2351 GCA_964609255.1 uncultured Rhodobacterales bacterium | reverse complement strand
CGCTTCCGGCGTTTGCGGGTCGGAAACAACAGCCTCGGCAATTTCTATTGCAGGCTGGGTGGCGGCCAATGATATTACATTCAGGGTTACAGTATTGCTGACACAGCCATCGGCCTGATCAACGCAATAGGCGAATTCAATTTTGCCGCTGCAAGACGAATCGCTTGAGAATTGAAGCTGCTGCGCGCCGCGCAGGGAAACCGTGCCGCATTGCGGCTGGGAGACAACAACAATTGGTCCGGTAATATCGTCATTGGCCAGCACATCCAGAATCTGCAGGGAGCCAGAGCGAACCGAATAAAAATCATCGCTTGTCTGAAACTGATTCTCGCCCGAGATCATCGCCATAAAGCGATCGCCATACTGCACCATAGTCCCTGCGAAAATCGCAAGAACCAGGCCGGTTAGCATTGTCATCATACGATCGTTCTTAAACACGACCAACTCCTTCAGGTATAAATTTGTCTCAAACTATCACTATTTAATTAAAAAATACAGCATCTTATAGTGTTTAGTTAACGCTGCGTGAATAAAGCAACACTCAGCAACCACTGGGAATCACTCAGGCAATTATTACAATATATTGTATTTGTGGCAAAATTTTGGCCAGCTTAATTTCTTGTTAATCATAATCAGTCCCCTCCGGCGTGACCGGCGGGTTTGGTTAATTTTTTCCATGGCAATGTTTATATTTTTTACCCGAGCCGCACGGGCAGGGGGCGTTGCGGCCGCCACGGCTCCATGTTGATTCGTCTTTCGGATCAACACCCAGTGCAGGGCCGGTGCGGGCCGGGTTGGGTGCGGGCTGTTCAGCGGCGGGTTTTGTAATCGGCTGACCGGATTCCGCGGCTGCTTTGGCGCGGATCTGTTCGATCATGGCTTGTTGTTCCTCAGCGGTCATAAACCGGATATTTGAGAGCTGCGTTGTGACATCAACCCGCAAACGGTTCAGGAAGTTTTCAAACAACGTAAATGCTTCGGTTTTGTATTCATTCAACGGGTCACGCTGGGCATAGCCGCGAAAGGCCACCACCTGGCGCAAATGTTCCAGCGTCAGCAGATGTTCGCGCCAGGCTTTGTCGATCGTTTGCAGCAGAATTTGTTTTTCAATCCGGCGCATGGTTTCCGGCCCGGCCTTGGCGGCTTTGCCCGCCATCAACTTGTCGGATTCGTCATACAGGCGTTCGGCGATGATTTCGTCATCCACGCCTTCTTCACGGCCCCAATCAATGATTGGCAAGTCTAAGCCGAAATATTTGATGATGTCAGCGTAAAGCTCCTCCATCTTCCACTGATCCGCATAAGCCTTGGCCGGGATATATTCAGCGATCAGATCGTCAATTACGTCATGGCGCATGTCGCGGGTTTCTTCTGACAGGTCATCGGATTCCATGATTTCGCGGCGTTGTTCAAACACCCGTTTGCGTTGCTCGTTCATCACGTCATCGTATTTCAACACGTTTTTACGAATGTCGAAATTGCGGGCCTCTACCTTGCCCTGCGCGCGTTCCAGCGCTTTGTTAACCCACGGGTGGATGATGGCCTCGCCGTCTTTCATGCCCAGTTTACCCAGTGCTTTATCCAGATTGCCGGAATTGAAAATCCGCATCAGGTCATCCTCAAGGCTCAGGAAAAATGATGTGCGCCCCGGATCACCCTGACGGCCCGACCGGCCGCGCAACTGGTTATCGATACGCCGCGATTCGTGGCGTTCTGTTGCCAGCACATATAAACCGCCCGCCTTAAGCGCGATTTCTTTGGCGATTTGATTTTCCGCTGTTATCCGGCTGCGAATAGCATCCTGATCAGCGCTTTCGCCGGCCTCGGCCACTTCTTTTGCTACCATCATATCGACATTGCCGCCCAGCTGAATATCGGTGCCCCGCCCGGCCATGTTGGTGGCAATTGTAACAGCGCCGGAACGTCCGGCATCAGCAATGATCTCAGCCTCTTGTTCGTGGAACCGCGCGTTCAGCACGTTATGTTTAACGCTGGCTTTTGTCAGCATTTCCGACAGCATCTCAGATTTCTCGATCGAGGTTGTGCCCACCAGAATCGGCTGCCCAGCCGCGTTGGTTTCCTTGATTTCATCAACAATGGCCGTGTATTTTTCTGCCGCAGAGCGATAAACTCGGTCATCCTCGTCAAGGCGCGTAATCGGTTTATTGGTTGGAATTTCCACCACGCCCAGCTTGTAAATTTCTTCAAATTCGTCGGCTTCGGTCAAAGCTGTGCCCGTCATGCCCGCCAATTTGTCATAAAGACGGAAATAATTCTGGAACGTCACCGAGGCCATGGTGATATTTTCAGGCTGGATATTCACGCCTTCTTTGGCTTCAATCGCTTGATGC
>CAZSSS010000383.1:0-2354 GCA_964609255.1 uncultured Rhodobacterales bacterium | reverse complement strand
CCCTGAAAACACCCAACGATCATCGACCTGCGGCACACCACGCGGCATATTTGGCAGTAGTGGTTTAATTTTGTTGAATTGTCCTTCCGACAACCAGAATATCCCAGACAGGAAACCCTTTCTGTTTCATATCTTGAATCATATTTCTGTTTATAGGTCCATGCTTTAGACGCCTTGTTGCTTCCACTTTTGGTGCTTTAGGCAAAAATTACCAGCATCATTGACTTCTCGGTCGATTATGCTGGTAATTAGGGTTTTTTGAACAAATAAATCCAAACCTTCGTTAATTAAATCATACATATTGTGACATATCTGGCGATACAGATTTTGCGCCATTACTTTAAACAGTGCGGTTATTCGGACAGCGATAAGGCAACAAACCGGCCAGAGCCTTGGCTGCGCACAAGCAACAAAATTGAGCGGCGCCCAGCGTCACGCGCTGAACTGATCCGATCCAAAACATCGGATGGTGTAAACACCGCAGCTTGTGCAACTTCGACAATCACATCCCCCGGACGCAGCCCTTTTTCCGCAACTTCGGAACCTTCGCTAATCTGCAAAATAACCACGCCGGTTTTATCATCCCCGATCATAAACCGGTCACGCATTTCGTCATTCAATGTGGCAAGCAGCATCCCGTGCGTTTCAAGTTGATCTGCCGCAGAACCCGGGCCATTTTGCTGGCTGCCTGACGGATTGGCTGATGCTTGCAATGCATCCTCAAGCCGCCCCAATGTTACAAGAACAGTCTTGGTGCCGCCTTCACGGAATACCACAACCCGAACCGCGCCGCCAACCGGAGCTTCGGCGACTAAGCTGACCAATTCGCGCGTGTCATGCACCTCCGTGCCGTCAAATGTCAAAATGACGTCGCCGGTTTGCAGCCCGGCGTCTTTTGCCGGCCCTTCCGGAACGTCTGTAATCATCGCTCCATCGGTATTTTCCAAGCCAAGATCGGCGGCAATATCATCCGAGAGATCCTGAATGCGAACGCCCAGCCACCCACGGCGGGTTTCGCCAAAATCACGTAATTGTATCACAACATTTTCAACAACAGCAGACGCCATTGAGAACCCGATGCCAATGGACCCACCGCTGGGCGACAGAATGGCGGTATTTACGCCAACAACTTCGCCTTTCAGATTAAACAACGGTCCACCCGAATTACCCCGGTTAATCGCTGCATCGGTTTGTATAAAATCATCATAAACGCCCGACAATGTTCGCCCACGCGCTGAAACAATGCCCGCTGATACCGAAAACCCCTGCCCCAGCGGGTTGCCAATTGCCAATACCCAATCGCCAACACGCATAATATCGGAATCACCAAAGCTGACAAATGGCAGTGGTTCGTCTGCCTCAACTTTTAGAACCGCAATATCGGTGCGCAGGTCACGGCCCACGACTTCGGCGTCCAGAAACTCACCGTCGAAAAGTTCAATCACAATTTCGTCGGCATCGACAATCACATGGTTATTGGTGACAACATATCCATCCGCAGAAATAATAAACCCGGATCCCAGCGCGGACCCGCGGCGTTCTTGCTGCCTGTCGCCGTTGCGATCCTGAAAATCGCGGAACAGGTCATCAAAGGGCGTCAGGTCTTTGCCGTCATCGCGTGAATTGATAATGGTTGACGTGGTAATATTGACCACGGCCGGGCTTACGGCCTCTGCCAGATCAGCGAAACTTTCCGGAGCCAGTTGCGCGCGCGCACTTCCCGCCATCACTAAAATACCCGTCACAGCCACAGTCAGGGCCAACAGCCGTTGCATTTGGTGGGTCGGGTTTTCCAAAAATCTTGTTCGTGACAAAATACTGTCTCCTATAATATACCTTTATCTGCCGACTAATGTGTTGTTATTACGTAAAATTACAACTGCCCGTTTGTCAAAACAGGTCAACACCTCGTGAATGTCGGCGCATTATCGCCGTGCAAACCAAATAAGCGCAACCCCAAAACCCACAAAAACCAGCGCTGCCACGCGTAATTTTTCCGGCGGTATGGCAATCAGCAGCAATAACGCCTGCTTCAAACGATTTGGGGCCAGTGCAAGCACCAGCCCCTCAATCACGGCCACAAACCCGAGGCCGAAGATAATGTCATCAATCATTCAGCCGCAGGCCGCCCGTTAGGTGAGGCGAAATAATCAAAAAACTCACCGTCGGGTGACAGGATCATCGAGGAGTTGCTGCCTTGCAACGCCAATTCATAAGCCTGCAACGAGCGATAGAATTCAAAGAATTCAGGGTCGCGGCCGTAAGCCTCAGCAAAAATCCGGTTGCTTTGGGCGTCTGCTTCACCGCGAACGATGTTTGCGTCACGTTCGGCGGCTGAAACCAGTTCAATCGCT
>CAZSSS010000382.1:0-2356 GCA_964609255.1 uncultured Rhodobacterales bacterium | reverse complement strand
CAAAAAACAACGGTCTGACCCCGTATCTGATGTCAAAACAACACAATCGCAACCCGTATATCAACGCGCTGGCGCTGGCGATGGGTTTGCACAAAATCGTAGCAGTTGACGCGACCTGCTGCCTGCATGCGGCGCGTTATAACCTGCCGCTGGGCCATGCCGGGCACCTTAATCAGATCCCGCAAAGCATGATTGCCCGCGTAGTGGCCATGCGCCCCGAAGTCATCACCATTTTTAACATTGAGCATGCACGCTGGATCAATCAGGCCGCAGCCAATATCGGTAATACCCAAAATTTGCTGATCAAGGTTTATGCGGAGGGGGACGTGTTCTTTGACGGTCAGGAGGGCGGGTTCGCCCTGCGTGAGGTGCCAGAACTGATTGCGGAACTATCCAGCCTGAGGAATGTCAGATTGGTGGGTGTAACGGCGTTTCCCTGCCTCCACTATAATGAAACCTCGGATGAACATGTAAAAATCACCCCTAATTTTCTTACCATGCTACGGGTTGCGCAGCAGTTGCGCGCGCATGGGATTGATGTGCAACAGATCAACGCGCCGGGCAATACATCTAGCACCGAGATGGCCTTGCTAAAGGCCAACGGTGCCACCCATGTCGAACCGGGTAATGCGCTGCTTGGCACCACTCCAAACCACGCATTTCACGGTGATCTGGCAGAGCAAACCGCATTTGTTTACCTTACTGAAATATCGCATTTTTTCCGTGAACGCGCTTATGCTTATGGCGGTGGCGTTTACCACACGGCATATCAGGACCGGATTGAGGCCTTGGTGGGGGCCAATTGGCAAACGGCGCAGCAAAACCGGGTTGTCTATAAACACAATGTTGAGCAGGATATAGATTATCACATGCAGCTTGTTCCGGGCCAAAACCAACCCTGTCAGGTGGGTGACAGTGTGTTATTCGCGTATCGCACACAAATGCACATGACCCGCGCCTATGTTGCGCCAGTGTCGGGCCTGTCGGGCAAGCGCCCGCTTTGTCTGCATTATCTGTTTGATAACGCCAACAACCCGTTGGATAAGAACCTTGATCCGGTGCCTGTGGCGCAGGTTATCGACGACATTCAGCGGCTTATACAAACCTACTGACACGTAGTTGGGATGTTTTTTTGATCACGCGGGGCAGCTTCAAAAATGAAAACGCAGGCCGTAGCCCGCGCTTTAATGTGGTGCAGTCTAAGCTACTTGTTAACGGCTCGACCACGATTTCTGAATAAAACGATTTAACGTCTCTTTCAGAAGTATGTCAAGCCGCAACTAGAACGACTTTTATAGGCTATGAAGACAGCTTCATAATCCATCTAAATGCGAGCCGCGAGGTGTGGACCCCCGCATTTCTTTCTGGTAAGATCAGATCGTCACGGGATATGACAGTCTGGTTTGGACCCAAACCGAAACCTGATCCAGCAGAATATAGACTCTGCGCCATTTCTTTCATGGTTTGACTTATGTGTCAATAACCCTTAGAACGAATTATATTCAATGCAAATGCGGAAGGAGCGATTCCATGAAAACTCGCCTAGGCCTCGACATTGGCACAAGTTCTATTGGTTGGTGGCTTTACCGGCTGGAAAATGATCAGCCTGTGGCGGTGATAGATGGCGGGGTGCGGATATTTTCGGATGGGCGCGTGGCCAAAACCGGGGCCTCGCTGGCGGTGGCGCGGCGTGAAGCCCGCGCGGCGCGGCGGCGGCGGGATCGGTATTTGCGCCGCCGCAGCGTGCTGATGCAGCGGTTGGCGGGCGAAGGGCTGATGCCCGCAGACCCGACCGCCGCCAAAGCGCTGGAAACGCTGGACCCTTACGCCCTGCGCGCCAAGGGGCTGGATGAAAAGCTATCGCTGACCCATTTTGGCCGCGCCTTGTTTCACCTGAACCAGCGGCGGGGCTTTAAATCCAACCGCAAAACCGATGGCAGCAATGAAGAAGGCGGGATGATCCAATCGGGCACCGAGCGGCTGGACCAAGCGATGATGGCCAACAATGCCCGCAGCTTGGGTGAATTTCTGCATATGCGGCGGCAAAAGGCCAAAACCCCGCGCCATACCCCGCCGGTGCGCACCCGCACCACCACCCTGACGCTGGCCAATAACAAAACAGAAACAATCTATGATTTTTATCCCGACCGCCGCCATCTGGAGGAAGAGTTTCACAAGCTTTGGCAGGTGCAGGCGCGCCACCACCCTGCGCTGAGCGATGATCTGCACGACACTCTGTTTGAAACGATTTTCTATCAACGTCCGCTCAAAGCGCCCAAAGTCGGCCTGTGTCTTTTCACCGATGAGCGCCGCCTGCCCAAAGCCCACCCCCTGACCCAGCGGCGGCTGCTGTATG
>CAZSSS010000381.1:0-2368 GCA_964609255.1 uncultured Rhodobacterales bacterium | reverse complement strand
GCGTTTGGCGATGGCTATTTCGCCCTCACGAGACAACAATTCAACCGTGCCCATTTCGCGCAGATACATGCGCACAGGGTCATCGGTGCGGTCCAGAATTTCGTTGGTGGCAGACGCAGTTACCAGTTCGCGCCCTGTGGTGCTTTCGCCGATTTCGACAACATCCGTGTCGGTGTCTTCGTCCTCGGCCTCTTCGCCCTCGGTAACATTGATGCCCATGGCGGACAGCATCGCCATGATGTCCTCAATCTGTTCGGAGGACACCTGATCGGGGGGCATAAATTCGTTGAGTTCATCATAAGTGATATAGCCGCGTTCTTTGGCTGTGGCGATCATCTTGCGCACAGCGGTTTGCGACATATCCAGCAAGGGGCCTGCTTCGGTCATATCGGTGGACTTTTGCGCGTTGTCTTTAGCGGCCATGTGATGCTCCGTAGCTTGCGAATCATGCGAATCACTTATGTAGCGAATCAGGTGCGAATTTCGCTTTTTGCGAGGTGATTCGCAAGGGGGGGTTATTTCTGGTCTTTTTTCCAGATTTTTTGGTCAATAAGGGCTTGTAGATTGCGTGAAAGTTCACCCTCGTTATC
This sequence comes from uncultured Rhodobacterales bacterium, assembly GCA_964609255.1. GTDB lineage: Bacteria > Pseudomonadota > Alphaproteobacteria > Rhodobacterales > Rhodobacteraceae > UBA3077. Next base: position 1,778 of record CAZSSS010000381.1, on the reverse strand, counting down.
GGTTTGATCCTCGTCCGTAATACCGCCGGTATCAGCGATTCGTTTGGCTTTGGCGGCTTGGTTCAGCCGCCAGGTCATGCCTTCGTCAGCGGCACCTTGGTTTTCCTGCTCAGCTTCGCGGGTTTCTTCCATGACGGCCAGAATGGCCTGCTGACGCGCGATGTCCGTTGCAATGGCCTGTGTGACCAATTCGGGGTCTGCGGTTGATTGCAGATAGGGGTTATCGCGAACCTGCCGGATGCTGTTCAGCTTGTCCAAGCTGTCATAGCCGATCGAATTATGGACCATTTCGCGCAAAAATCCCGTTTGTATCTCTTGAGGTTGAGATAAGGTCTCATGCAGATGAGACAAGAGGCTGTGGCAAATTTCGCGCAGATCGGGGCAAATAAAGGGCAGACGGTCAAGGTCATCCTCAAATTTCTCGGCAATTGCCGGATGGTTAAGACAACCCAGAAGAATGGCGCTTTCTCGAACCCGCGCTTCGGCCTCCGGGCCGGTGGATTGGCGCGCCAGCAGCGATGATTTGGTGCCCGCAAGCGCGGGTTGCGGGCCGCGTTTGTTAAACGGGGTCCATTTTTTCTGGCTGCGCTGCGGGGCAAAAAGGGATTTTCGCAACTGCCGGATGGCGTCGTTGTAATGGGCGTAAATCGACGGATCCTTGATTTTCGCAAGCGCGGCTTTCAGGCTTTTGTCCAATGCGGCGCGGCGTTCGGGGCTGTCATAATTTTTGCCCTCGGTTTCGCGGTTCCACAGCAATGTCACCATTGGTTTGGCGTTATCCAGCACGGTTTGCATGGCCGCTGCGCCGCTGGTTTTGATCAGGTCATCCGGGTCAAGGCCGGTTGGTAACATGCTGAAACGCAGGGATTTTCCGGGTTCCAGCAGCGGTAAAACAATATCGATCAGGCGGATGGCGGCGCGCAGTCCTGCGGTGTCTCCGTCCAATGTTATGGTCGGTTCGGGATTAACCCGCCACATCAATTGCAGCTGGTTTTCGGTGATGGCGGTGCCAAGCGGTGCAACGGCGTGTTTGAAACCGGCCTGATGCAGGGCGATAACATCCATATAACCCTCAGCGACAATCAGGCCATTAACCTTACCGGCTGCTTCGCGGGCGGGGCCAAGATTATAAAGATTGCGGCCCTTGTCAAACAGCGGCGTTTCGGGCGAATTCAGGTATTTTGCGCGCGCATCAGCGGCCATGGCGCGGCCACCAAAGGCAATGGCGCGGCCGCGTTGGTCACGGATCGGAAAAATAATGCGGTCACGAAAACGGTCATAGGGGGTGCCGCCACGATCAGGCCGGGCGCAGAGACCGGCCTCTATGATTTTGTCCTGTTTAATGCCTTTTGCGATCAGCGCATCAAAAAGGCCGGTGCGGGTATCAGGGGCAAAACCGATTTCAAAGGTGGTTTGCGTGGCCTCGGTTAGGCCGCGTTTTTTCAGATAATCCCGCGCCGCCTGTGCGGGCGCGGTTTTAAGCTGCATCAGGTAATGCTGCACGGCGGCTTCCATCACATCAACCAGCGCGGTGCGTTTTTCGGCGCGGGCGGCGGCGCGCGGGTCAGAGGCGGGGACCGGCATTCCCGCCTCAGCCGCCAGAATTTTGATGGCTTCCATAAAACCGACATTTTCGGTTTCGCGCACAAAATTAATCGCGTCACCTTTGGCGTGGCAGCCAAAACAATAATAAAACCCCTTGCGGTCATCCACATGAAAAGACGCGGTTTTTTCGGTGTGAAAGGGGCAGGGCGACCAGTAATCACCCTTGCCGGGGT
>CAZSSS010000380.1:0-2373 GCA_964609255.1 uncultured Rhodobacterales bacterium | reverse complement strand
GAATATTTCCTGGGCGGGCTTTCAGATTATTGGCACATTTATCTAGGGGCGTTATTGCTGCTGGTCGTGCTGTTCGCACGCGGCGGCCTGATCGGCCTGATTTCAGGGCGGGAGGTCAGCCATGACTGAACCGCTGCTCAGTATTTGTAACCTGTCGAAATCTTTCGGAATGCTGAAGGCCAGCGATAACATAACGCTGGATTTGTATCCTGGGGAAATCCACGCCCTGATCGGCCCGAACGGGGCGGGAAAATCAACACTTATCAAGCAAATTTCCGGAAATTTCCAACCAGATAGCGGCAGAATATTCTTTGCTGGCAAAGATATTACCGCGCTGAATACCGTGGCACGGGCAAAGCTGGGGCTGGGGCGCACTTTTCAAATATCATCTTTGATGATGGAGTATTCAGTTCTGCAAAACGCGGTTCTTGGCGCGCTTGGCAAACGCGGCGATTATATGCGGTTTTTCCGGCCCGCAATGAAAGACAAAGCCCTGTTGGCAACCGCCCAAAAAGCGCTTGAGCAGGTCGGCCTTGAGGATTTCACAAGTTCCCGAACCTCTGAACTGTCACACGGCCAGCGTCGCCAATTGGAAGTCGCGGTTGCGCTGACATTGTCACCAAAAGCATTTTTGATGGACGAACCAATGGCTGGTCTCGGGGCGGAGGGGGCCGCCCGGTTAATCGGTTTTCTGGATGAATTACGCCATCAAGCCCCGATATTGCTGGTAGAACACGATATGGACGCCGTGTTTGCGCTTGCGGACCGGATTTCGGTGCTGGTTTATGGAAAAATAATTGCCACGGGCAGCCCGGAAGATATTCGAAATAATACCGAGGTGCGCATTGCGTATCTGGGCGCGGAAGACCCGACATCATGACCTTGCTCAAGCTTGCCAATATTTCCGCATTTTATGGCCACGCGCAGGCGTTGTTTGACGTGCATCTTAAGGTGAACCAAGGCGAAGTTGTTGCTTTGCTGGGGCGAAATGGCATGGGTAAATCAACCACCATCAAAGTAATATGCCGTTTGCTTCGGAATCGGGGCGGGATCATCAGTTTTGACGGCAAAGATATTTCCCGACAACCATCGTTCAAGGTTGCGCGGGCCGGGATCGGGCTGGTCCCCGAGGGGCGGCGCTGTTTTTCCAACCTGACCGTGCATGAAAACCTGATTGCAGCGGCGCGTCCCGGCCCATGGACCCAGCAAAATATTGTTGGTTTATTCCCCAGATTGGGTGAGCGCCTCAACCAGCTTTCCGGCTCTCTTTCGGGGGGGGAACAACAAATGCTGGCGATTGGGCGCGCCCTGATGACCAACCCGCGTTTGTTAATTCTGGACGAAGCAACCGAGGGGCTTGCCCCCCTTATCCGCCAAGAAATATGGGCGGCAATATCGCGTCTTAAAAATGAGTCCGGTATGGCCATTCTGGTTGTCGATAAATCGCTTGCGGAACTTGCAACCATTGCTGACCGGGCTGTCATTCTTGAAAAAGGGCGCACAGTTTGGACGGGTGATTTTTTGGCACTGACCCCAAGTATCAGAAATAAATATCTGGGGGTTTCCTGAATGGCCTTTGTTTTCCGACAAAAAGTCCTGTTCAAACATTGCGATCCGGTTGGAATTGTTTTTTATCCGCGCTATTTTGAAATGATTAATGATTGCATAGAAACATATTTTGATGCTGAACTTAACGCTCCGTTTGAAACCATTCATAAGGATGGCGCGGTGCCAACCGTTGAAATTTCAGCAAAGTTTCTGGCCCCAAGCCGGCATGGTGACAGGTTGGAAATCAAACTAAGCTGCATAAATATTGGCCGGACAAGCCTAACATTAAATTTGCATGCAACTTGTGAAGATCAAACAAGGTTCACGGCTGTTTCAACTTTGGTTCATGTAAACAAAACCGGACGCCCCGAACCTTGGCCCGATGCGCTGCTTTGCTCAATTAAGGACAATAACAAATGAAAAACAAAATAATTCAGCCCAAAGGTTGGGCAGCGGCCAAAGGTTATGCCAACGGCATTTTGGCACCCGAAGGATATTTATTTGTTGGCGGTCAAATCGGCTGGGATGCAACGCAAAAATTCAAATCAAACGACTTTATTGGACAGATGGAGCAAGCGCTGAACAATATTTTGGCAGTGGTTACCGCTGCGGGCGGGTCAGCGGATGACATTGTGCGGCTTACGTGGTTTGTTCTTGACAAAAAGGAGTATCTGGAACGGCAAAGCGAGGTCGGTAAGATATATCGCCGCGTATTGGGGCGGAATTTTCCGGCTATGACCATGGTTGTCGTTGCGGAATTAATCGAAGACGAAGCCCTGCTTGAAATTGAGGCAACAGCGTTAATTCCAGCAAACTAGGCCCATT
>CAZSSS010000379.1:0-2379 GCA_964609255.1 uncultured Rhodobacterales bacterium | reverse complement strand
ATTCGCCAAATGTCGCGGTTGGTATCCACCGCCGATATGCCCACAACCCGCGATATGATCGCGCGCGGCACCCTTGATATTGTCATCGGAACCCATGCGATTCTGGCCGAAAATATCCGGTTTAATAATCTGGGTATGGTGGTGATTGACGAAGAACAAAAATTCGGGGTTACCCACAAAGAACGCCTCAAGCAGCTCCGCTCAGAGGTGCATGTGCTGACCCTTTCCGCCACGCCTATTCCGCGCACATTGCAACTGGCATTGTCAGGTGTGCGCGAATTATCCTTGATCGGCACGCCGCCCGTGGACCGTTTGGCGATCCGCACCTATGTTTCCGAATTTGACCAAGTCACCATTCGAGAGGCGCTTTTGCGCGAGCATTATCGCGGCGGCCAGTCATTTTATGTGGTGCCCCGCGTCAAAGATATTCCTGAAATCGTTGATTTCCTGAAAGAACAGGTGCCCGAGGTTAAAATCGTGGTGGCCCATGGCCAGATGCCCGCAGGGGAACTGGACGACAAAATGAACGCGTTTTATGACGGTCAATATGACGTGCTGCTGGCAACAACCATCGTCGAGAGCGGCCTTGATATTCCAGCCGCCAACACACTTATTGTGCATCGCGCTGATATGTTCGGCCTTGCCCAGCTTTACCAAATTCGCGGGCGGGTAGGGCGCTCCAAAATCCGGGCTTATGCGTATTTCACCACTAAACCCCGCAAACCCTTAACCGCGCAAGCCGAAAAACGCCTTCGGGTGCTAGGGTCGCTTGATAGCCTTGGCGCGGGTTTTACCATTGCTTCGCAAGATCTCGATATTCGGGGCGCTGGTAATATTCTGGGTGATGAACAGTCGGGGCAGGTGCGCGAAGTTGGCTATGAACTGTATCAGGAAATGCTGGAAGAAGCGATTGCGAGCATGAAAGCCGGTGATCTTGAGGGGCTGTCGGACAGCAATACCAGTTGGGCGCCAACCATCAATCTGGGTGTGCCTGTGCTTATTCCCGATGATTATGTCAGTGATCTGGATGTGCGTTTGGGGCTTTACCGGCGCTTATCGGGGCTGGCCACTAAGGTTGAACTGGAAGGTTTTGCAGCGGAATTGATTGATCGTTTTGGTAAATTACCGGTTGAGGTCACCACCTTGATGAACATTGTCCGCATTAAAAACGCATGCAAAAAGGCCGGAATATTCAAACTGGACGGCGGCCCGAAAGGCGCAACAATTCAGTTCTATAATGACAAATTCGCCAACCCTGTGGGGCTGGTGGAATTTATAAATGCCCAAGCAGGCAAAGCCAAAGTGCGCGACAACAAAATTGTTGTGCAGCGGGATTGGCCCAACGGTGCGGCCAAAATCAAAGGCGCATTTGCACTGGCTAAGGATCTGGCTGCGCTGGCCCGGCAATAATCATCAGCAAATACCCGATTGCGCCCAGCACCGCAAACCCGCTGATCACAGGCAGGATATTGCCATCATAAAACTGACCGATGGGAATACCGACCCCCACCGCCAGCGCGGTTGAGATCGCCCCGATCAAAGCCGCCGCGACACCGGCAACCTTGCCCATTGGCTCCATCGCCAAAGCATTGATATTGCCAAATAAAAGCCCCGTTGAAAAGAACGCCATCAGTCCCCACGCCATAAACGCAATCAGGTTTTCAGCCGCTGGAAAAATCAGCAATACAACCAGATAGATGCTCGACAGGCTTGAGACCGCGATAAACCCTTTGCGCGCAACATTTCGCATACCAAGACGCATCACCAGCTTGGCGTTAACAAAGGCCGCAGCGCCAATCGCCAATGCAAGCCCGCCGAAATAGGCGGGAAAAGCATTGCCCACCTTGAAAATATCAACAAATATTTGTTGCGCGGTGCCCAAATAGGCGATGAACCCGCCAAAAGCACATGCAGCCGCCCCGGAAAACAACATGGTTTGTTTATTGCCAAGCACGGTTCTGATCGCCATAAACAGGTTTTTCGCGCTAAACTTTTCGCGTTTATCCGGGGTGTTGGTTTCTGGTTGCCGCAGGCCCATCCAAAAGAAAACCAGCACAGCCATGCCAATAAAAACCAGAAAAATCGCCCGCCACCCTGAGAGATAAATCACCCCTTGGCCAATTCCCGGGGCAATGGCCGGAACCAGCGTAAACACCATCATTACAAATGACATCACCTGCGCCATTTCGCGGCCAACAAACTGATCGCGCACCAAAGCAATGCTTCCGGTTCGCGGACCCGCCACGCCAAACCCCATAATCAGGCGACCAATGATCATCATTTCAAAGCTTGTTGAAACAGCGCAGATAACGCTGCCAAACATAAAAACCAGACTGCCCGAAAAAATGATCATTGGTCGCCTGATTATGGGGTTTGGCG
>CAZSSS010000378.1:0-2382 GCA_964609255.1 uncultured Rhodobacterales bacterium | reverse complement strand
CTCCCGCAGTCCGGCGCCGGAATTGCTTTCAGCAATTCGACCCCTCCCTTTGGGCTTGGCCCTCGTGCTGCGCACATCGGGCGTCGCTGCGCTGGCTTTTTAAGTATTTATGAAACAAAGAACGGGTTGGGGTTAATAATTATCAATTGCTTTGGTGATCAGGCGAACGCCCTCCGGGATTTTTTCTGATTTGATGGAGGAATAGGCGAGGCGGAAAAAGTTATTCGGGGTATCGCTGCCTGTATAAAACGGCGCGCCTGCTTCGATGAGCACACCGTTTTGTTCTAGCTGTGTGGACAGGATTTCGGTGTCAATGCCGCTGGGGGCTTCGACCCAGAAATTGGACCCGCCATGTGAGGCGCGCCCCGCGACTTTTAGGCATGTGCCTTGCAATGCGGCGTCCATTACTTTGCGGCGTTTGCTAAACACGCTGCGCATCCGTTTGATCATTGCATCATAATGGCCAAGGCCCAGAAAAAACGCTGTTGTGCGCTGAATATTGCCCGGAGGGTGGCGCAAAATAGCGAGCCGCATGGCGCGGGCTTGTTCGATAAAGGGTTCGGATGCCACCATATAACCCAGCCTGAGACCCGGAAATAACGACTTGGAAAAGCTGCCAACATAGACCACGCGACCGTCTTTATCCAAGGATTTCAGGGCGGGCGAGGGTGGATTAAGAAAGCTCATCTCAAATTCATAGTCATCTTCTACGATAAGAAAATCACGTTCATCAGCAAGGCGAAGCAATTCGTGGCGGCGGTCCATTGGCATGGTTGTCATGGTCGGGCATTGATGGCTCGGGGTGGTGAAAAGCACGTCCAGATTATCGGGCAATGCTGCTGGCGGCAGGCCGAGCCTGTCCACATCGACCGGAACTCGTTTGCATCCGGTATGGCGTAAAACCTCGGTAATGCCGTAATAGCCGGGGTTTTCATGCACCGCCACGGAATTGCTGCCAAGCAATATTTGTGCGGCCATCCACATGGCATTCTGCGCGCCAACCGTGACCAGAATTTGTTCAGGGCGCGCCAAAATTCCGCGCCTTGGCAGGGTGTGGCGCGCGATGAAATTCACCAGCTCTGGGTCGTCATTTTCCGCGTAATCCGAGGTTAAGCTGTCAAATTCCTTTTTGCCCAAAGCTTGCAACGCACATAAACGCCAATGGGCCTGATTAAACAGGCTCGGGTCTGGTTGGCCGCACATAAAAGGGTATGGATAGCTGCGCCAATTGAATATTTTATTGGTCTTTTTGGCACCGGTAAAGCTGCGTTTCACAGCGCCCGCCCAATCAACGCGGTCTTGGAACATTTCCCCCTTGATCGGTGGAATTGGCGCGGTTGGGGCGGTTTCCGAAACAAAATACCCTGAGCGATTGGCTGACGCGATATAATCATCCGCCACCAATTCGTGGTATGCCAGCGTGACTGTAATGCGTGAAATCCCCAGATGATCCGCGAGCTTTCGCGAACTTGGCAATTTGTCCCCGGCTTGAAACCGCCCCGCCAAAATGGCGCTGGCCACGATTTGTCTGATCTGGTTTTGCAGCGACCCTTGGAAATTCGGGTCCAGAAAAAATGTGTCTTCGACAAGCGGCATGAGGTTTCCAATCTGGACTTAAATCGACTCAGAATCTGGGGGTAAGCAAAGCCTAAAACGCCTCCTAGTGTCAATTCAAATGCCGCCGAATTGCAGCATCCCACTTATATTTTTAACGAGGAATATATCATGGCCAAGGACATGCAAACAAATTCGCTGGAGGAATACTGGATTCCTTTTACCGATAATACCGGCTTTAAAAAAGAACCGCGTCTGATCATCAGCGGCAAGGGGAATTACCTGACGGACCATCATGGTAACACGGTTCTTGATGCGTCATCCGGGCTGTTTTGTTCGCCAGCGGGCCATTGCCACCCCAAAATAATCGAGGCCGTGCACCAATCAATGCAACAGCTTACCTATGTCTCGGCATTTGGCACCAGCCATCCGGCGGCCTTTGCGCTGGCGGAGCGGCTTTCGCGCCTGTTGCCCGAGGAAATTAACCATGTTTTCTTTGTCAATTCAGGCTCTGAGGCGATTGATACCGCGCTAAAAGTTGTCATGGCGTATCATACGGCCACAGGGCAGGACCGCCACCGTTATGTATCGCGTGAACGTGCGTATCACGGGGTGAATATCGGCGGTGTTGGCCTGTCAGGGCTGGTGAATAATCGCAAGACATTTCAAGATGTTATGCCAAATATCGTGCATATGCGTCATACTTGGAATCCCGACGAGCTGATGGTGCGCGGCCAGCCCGAACTAAATGGCGTTGATCTGGCAAATGACCTGCAACGGGCGGTGGATAATTATGGTGGCAGCACGATTGCCGCATGTTTTGTGGAG
>CAZSSS010000377.1:0-2389 GCA_964609255.1 uncultured Rhodobacterales bacterium | reverse complement strand
TGAGGCAGCCCTGAAGCAAAGTAGGTTTGTGTAAAGCACATTAAATGACGCCGAGACATCTTTCCGCCAACCGGGCCGGAACTGACCGCAAAAAGCTGGATGACCGAAGCCCCCTTGCGCATGCTGATGAATAATCTGCACCCGGATGTTGCTGAAAATCCGCATGAACTGGTGGTCTATGGCGGTATTGGCCGCGCCGCGCGCACATGGCAAGATTTTGACATTATGGTTGAGGCTCTCAAGCAATTGGAAGCGGATGAAACATTGGTTGTGCAATCGGGCAAAGCGGTCGCCGTTGTGAAAACCCACACCGATGCGCCGCGCGTTTTGATCGCCAATTCCAATCTTGTGCCCCATTGGGCCACATGGGACCATTTTAACGAACTCGATAAAAAAGGTCTGGCAATGTATGGCCAGATGACCGCCGGATCATGGATATATATCGGATCACAAGGCATCGTTCAGGGCACCTATGAAACCTTCGCTGAGGCAGGCCGGCAGCATTATGGCGGTAATCTGACCGGCAAATGGATATTAACCGGCGGCCTTGGCGGCATGGGCGGCGCACAGCCACTGGCCGCCGTGATGGCCGGGGCGTGTTGTTTGGCCGTTGAATGCAACAATGACAGCATCGATTTTCGCCTGCGCACCAAATATGTTGATGAAAAAACCGATAATCTGGATGAGGCGCTGGCGCTAATAGACCGCTGGACCAAAGCCGGAGAGGCAAAATCGGTGGCGCTGCTTGGCAATGCCGCCGATATTTTTCCAGAACTTTTCAAACGCGGGGTGCGCCCCGATATTGTTACCGACCAAACCAGCGCTCATGACCCGTTGCGAGGGTATCTGCCCCAAGGCTGGGCCATTGGCCGCTGGAAGGAACAACAGGAAACCGCCCACAAAACCGTGGAAAAAGCCGCCCGTGCCAGCATGAAAATTCAGGTCTCGGCGATGGTGGATTTCCATAACGCCGGTGTGCCAACGTTTGATTATGGTAACAACATTCGCCAAGTGGCGCTGGACGAAGGCCTTGAAACCGCCTTTGATTTCCCGGGTTTTGTTCCAGCTTATATCCGGCCTCTTTTTTGTCGGGGTATTGGCCCGTTTCGGTGGTGCGCCCTGTCTGGCGACCCAGAGGACATTTATAAAACTGATCAAAAGATGAAGGAATTATTTCCTGATAACGCCCATTTGCATAAGTGGCTTGATATGGCGCGCGAACGCATTGCCTTTCAAGGTTTGCCTGCACGTATCGCCTGGATTGGCCTTGGGGACCGGCACCGCGCTGGTCTGGCTTTTAACGAGATGGTCGCAAGCGGTGAACTAAGCGCCCCTATTGTGATTGGCCGTGATCATCTTGACAGCGGCTCAGTCGCGTCACCCAACCGTGAAACTGAATCCATGCTGGATGGTTCCGATGCGGTGTCGGACTGGCCGTTACTGAACGCGCTGATTAACACAGCGTCGGGTGCAACTTGGGTCAGCATCCATCACGGCGGCGGGGTTGGCATGGGATTTTCGCAACATGCAGGCATGGTGATTTGCGCAGATGGCACCCCCGAAGCCGCCGCGCGGATTGAACGGGTATTATGGAACGACCCCGCCAGCGGCGTGTGGCGCCATGCGGATGCGGGGTATGATCTGGCCATTCAAACCGCCAAAGAGAAAGGGCTGAAATTGCCGGCAATCCTTGGGGATTATTAAAAATATCTTTGCCAAAGCCCCTAACACGTCAAACAGCCCACTGGTTTTAACCGGGTCGATGCCTTGTGCGGCACACCCAAAGTGCCAACAATGCTTGCAGTTAATCAACGCGCAGGATATTTGAGGCACAAGACCACAGGAGCCAGTAACATGCCGATCTTTTTGACCACGACCAGCGTTGATTTTGAAACCCGGTTCACCGCGTTTCTGGGTGCTAAACGCGGGGTCAATTCGGATGTTCATGCGGTTGTGGCCGAAATAATAACCGAGGTGCGAACGCGGGGGAATGCCGCAATTATTGAACTTACGTCAAAATTTGACCGAACGGACCTGACGCCGGATACGCTTGCCTTTTCCACATCAGAAATTGATGCGGCCATCGCCACCGTGCCAAAGTCCGAGCGCGAAGCACTAGAACTGGCAGCGGCGCGTATCAACGCCTATCATGCAAAACAACTGCCAAAAGATGCCCGCTGGACCGATGATACGGGCGCAGATCTTGGTTGGCGGTGGTCGCCGGTTTCAAGTGCGGGGTTATACGTGCCGGGCGGGCTGGCCTCTTATCCTTCAAGCGTGTTAATGAATGCTATTCCAGCGACAGTTGCAGGCGTCAAAGATATAACCATTTGTGCGCCCACACCCGACGGAAAAGTTAACCCGCTGGTGCTGCTGGCGGCGCGCCTGT
>CAZSSS010000376.1:1059-2391 GCA_964609255.1 uncultured Rhodobacterales bacterium | reverse complement strand
GCCGTTCTTACGATCAATGGCCTCTTCCTCAAACCGCGTGGCCCAGATGATTTCATCGGCATTTCTGATACGGCCATAAATCATGCTCATTGGCGCACCTTCAGACGAGCCCGTTATGCTTTGTGTCTTGAGGCGTGGGCCTTCGGTATGGGTGGGTGGCTTCAGCAGACCGTTAATATACTCTCCTGCGATGCCACCGATTGCGCCGCCAATCGCAGTCGCCACAGCGCCACCTATAGCTCCACCAATGGCCTGTCCGAGCGGGATCAGAAGTAGCTGCGCCATTAGCCCATCACCTCCGGCAGAGGAAATTCAAAACATGCAGCCAGTCGCTTCATCCAACTGCGGGTGATTTCGACCTCAAACGCGGCGCGCTCGTGATAGGCATGGATCATGGTGGTGGCGCTGGTCGAGATAGCAACGTGCTGGACGGGCGAAGACGGGCGGAACCGGAAGGCCAACACACGGCCATAGCCTATCCCGTAAACGGGTTCCATATGGCGGCGCAACGCCTTCAGCAACACATCCTCACCGCCCGTTTTCCAGCTGGAGCTATAGTGCGGCACGGCTTCCGTTTCAGCGCCGCACATTTCGCGCCAAACACCACGCACAAGACCAAGGCAATCGGTGCCCACATCTTTGGCCGATTGCTGGTGATGGTAAGGCGTGCCGATCCAGCCGCGGGCGGCTTTTACGACGGCCTGATTAAACGTATCTCGGGTCATGCATCACCGCCGAAGTTCTGCCCAAAAAATCCGCCAAGGCTGGGTGCTGGGTTGGCCACGGTTTCGGGGCTGGCGGTATCGTCTGGTGTACCGAAAAGGGACGAGCCGTTATTTCCATACTCATCTTTTGGGTCCACCTGAAGCATGGCCCGATCATTGCCGGGCATAAGGTTGAACCCGCGAAAACTCAGTAGTCTATCAAATACTTCATGGCAGGCCTTGGCCGTTTTCGGGCAGCCGATGGTGGCGTCAAAGCTATCGCCTGGGGCAATGTCAAAAGGTGTGGTGCCCTTAAGCACCAAATGCACATCCGCACCACTACCAATATGCAGCCCAATATCAAAAGGCAGGCCCAGATTGGCCCCGCTGGTAAAGGTCAGCGCGCCCCCTGAAAACAGCCCTTCCGTATCGTTGCCGGCAACGGTAACCAGAGCTATTGGATAGAGATGCATGGTGCCGTCGGTCGTGCCCACAACGCCGGAGCCTTTATAGCGATTATCAGTCAGGTCGATACCACAGCGGCCGTCCCCGAACTTGGCGTCACATTCCGGCTTGTAAAACCGCCCGCCCGCTTGGTTGAGCTCATGCTCGAGGCCGCGCATTTCCC
>CAZSSS010000376.1:0-1049 GCA_964609255.1 uncultured Rhodobacterales bacterium | reverse complement strand
CGCAGGGAGCCGTTCAGAATTTGTCCAATGCTGGCGGTGCGCCAAAGCATACGATCAACCACATTTCGCCAGTCAACCAGATAGACCTCGATCAGCGCATTATCCCACAAGCCCGCCCGCAGATCGTCGGCTTTGATCTTGCTGCTATCCAGCAAGCCTTCGACCTCCTGCGTCGAGATCGACAGCCCCAAAGCCAGCTCGACCTCGGACGGGGTAAAACCGCTATTTGGCTCATAGCTCACCCCGTCAAATGCCAACGCCCGATCGTGGTTGCTAAAGCCCAGCACGGTGCCAGAACCAAGCACCACTTTCCAGCATGTGCAAAGCGTGGTCGCGCCGGTGTCGAGCGCAGCTTGGATGGCGGAGGGGATCACTCTCACAGCTTCAGCTCCTTGAGAAAGATCGACGGGATATCGCCCATTTTTTGGCGCACGGAAATTTGGTCTAGCTTGGTGTCAAACCGCACAGGGACATGAAATTGACCGCCCCATGTCAGCACCACGCCTATGGCGGGCGCAGCATCAAAGGTGACCACACCAGTGGCCGCATCAAGGCTCCAGCCCACTGGTGTGCCTACCCCGTCAGCTCCGATCAGGATGGTGCCAAACGGCTTTTTAATATCCCGCTTCATATCCGGCGCACCTGCCAAGCTGTAGGTCTTCACCAGCTGAAAGGCCGCCTGTGCGCCATCACCCGTGCCAAGCGACTGGTCGAGATGGCTGGGAACAGACAATGGAGAAAGACTTTGAAAGTCGGATGGATCGAGATAGCGAACACCATAAAGCTTGCCATGGGTAACGTGATAGAGGTTCAAAATCTGGTAGAGCTCATCACGCGTGCGCACGCCCCATTTGGCGTCATACATCCGCAATGGGGCCGACCACGTTTCGTTGCGCTCTTCAAAGCCCGAAGCCAATGGCACTATATCACAGGGCCAATCAGGCCCACCCGTGGAGCCTTCAGAGATTTCAGTGGGGAAAACCACCGTATCTAGAAAAGCACTCATGTATGCCTCCCGATGCTGCCCATAAGGCGATTGGCGGCGCGGG
>CAZSSS010000375.1:0-2393 GCA_964609255.1 uncultured Rhodobacterales bacterium | reverse complement strand
GCATTCATCAGCATGGCACGGCCTTGATGTGCCAGATCACCCATATGGGCCGGCGCGGGGATGCGCAGGCGGCAGAATGGCTGCCGACCATTGCGCCGTCCGCTGTGCGCGAAGATTTGCATCGTAATTTCCCGCGTGCAATGGACCAATACGATATTGACCGTGTTATCAAAGCTTTTGGTCAGGCTGCACGGCGCTGCAAGGACGGCGGCTTGGACGGGTTAGAAACACTTGCCGGCGGTCATCTGATTGGGCAGTTTTTCTCACCAATGACCAATCTGCGCAGCGACGGGTTTGGCGGTAGCGTCGAGAACCGCACGCGGTTCGCCCTGATGGTGCACGAGGAAATCCGCCGCCAAGTGGGTGATGATTTCATTGTCGGCATGCGACTGACGCTTGATGAGGGGCCGGGCGGTCTGCGCTTTGAAGAGGTCATGCAGATCGCTGAAATCCTCAAACGCGAGGGCGCGGTTGATTTTTTTAACTGCATGGTTGGCCGGATGGATACCGAGATTACATTGGTTGAGGAAAACATGCCGGGGATGAACCGCCCGCTGGCCCCCTACCTTGATGCTGTCGGCGCATTCAGGCACGAAATCGGCTTGCCGATATTTCATGCGGCGCGGGTGACGGATGTGGCCAACGCGCGCTACGCTATTCGCGAGGGTATGCTGGATATGGTTGCCATGACGCGGGCCCATATTGCTGATCCGCAGATCGTCAACAAGATCATGCGTGGCGACGAGGATCGCATCCGGCCCTGCATCGGGGCATCACACTGTATTCACAAGAAAATCCATTGCATTCACAATCCGGCCTCTGGTCGCGAAACGCTGTTGCCAATGCAGGTGCCCGCCAGCGAAACGCCGGGTAAAAAGGTGGTTGTGGTTGGTGGCGGCCCAGCCGGATTGGAGGCCGCGCGGGTGGCGGCAGAACGCGGGCACAAGGTGGTTTTGTTTGAAGCCGCGCCCAAACTCGGTGGGCAAATCCAGCTGGCCGCCAAAACCACATGGCGCAAGGATCTGATCCAGATAGTGGATTGGCGCGAGACAGAATTGGACAAGCTGGGTGTCGATGTGCGCTGCAATATCTATGCCGAGGCGGCAGATGTTTTGGCCGAAAACCCCGACCATGTGTTCGTGGCAACTGGCGGCATGCCCGCCGAAAACAACATTACGGGGGCTGATCTGACGGTATCCTGCTGGGATTTACTATCGGGTGATGTGCGGGCCGAACCAGATATTCTGGTCTGCGATCACACCGGCCGTCACGAGGCCGTCGCAACCGCCGATATGTTATCGGCCAATGGACACCGGGTGACATTGGCCACTATCGACGCCCATGCTGCCACCGAGATGGGCTATCCTGACCGTATGGTTTTCCACAAGCGGCTGGCGGCGCAGGGCGTTACGACGCTGGCCTACCTGAAACTCAGCGCGGTGCGCAAAGATGGCAACCGTCTGGTGGCGACATTAACCCACGAGCTGACAGGCCAAACAGATGAAATCATCACCAACCAGATCGTGCTGGAGACCGGCACGGACCCGCTGACTGATGTGTTTTGCGAGCTGCGTGACGGATCTGCCAACAAGGGCATCAGCGATGTCGATGCGATGGCCAACTGGGCACCGCAACCCGCATCACCAACACAAGGCTATACGCTGCACCGCTTGGGCGATGCCGTCACCTCGCGCTCGATCCACGCGGCATTGCTCGAGGCGTATCGATTGGCGGTGTATATTTGAGAATTGAACAAACCGAATGCCGGTAAATCCGGAAAAATCGCGCCAAACCAGATTTGGCCAAAAACCAACCTAGGGAGACTATTATGAAACTTAACCGAAGAATTTTCACACTCGCCACAACGGCAGCGTTGGCGCTATCTACCAGCGTGGCTTTTGCGGGCGAAACACTGGACCGCGTCATGGCATCCGGCACGTTGAAGGTTGCAACCGATGCAAACTGGGCACCACAATCGTTCATCAATGACGACAACAAAATGGACGGCTTTGATGTGGACGTGGCCCGCGAGATTGCCAAACGCCTGGGGGTCGAAGTCGAGTTTGTTACCCCATCATGGGACATCATCACCGCTGGTCGCTGGAATGGCCGTTGGGATTTGTCCGTCGGCTCGATGACACCGACCAAATCGCGCGCCGAAGTGCTGGCATTTCCGGGAGTTTATTATTTTACACCTGCATCAATCGCCGTGCACAAAGACAGCCCTTTCCAGAAGATCTCTGACCTGAATGGCAAAGCAGTCGGTGCCGGAACCGCGACAACGTTCGAGCTGTATCTGCAACATGATCTGCAAATTGATGCCGAAGGTGTGCCTCCGTTTGAATACCAGCTGACGGCTGAAAACAAATCCTACAAAGACAGCACCGCGGCGA
>CAZSSS010000374.1:0-2398 GCA_964609255.1 uncultured Rhodobacterales bacterium | reverse complement strand
TTTGCGCGTCATTCTGGTGAAACTGGCCGACCGCTTGCACAATATGCGCACCATCAAGGCAATGCGCCCCGAAAGGCAACGCCAAAAAGCCCATGAAACCATGGAGATATACGCCCCGCTGGCCGGCCGCATGGGCATGCAATACATGCGCGAAGAACTGGAAGACCTGTGTTTCAGGGTGCTGAACCCCGAAGCTCGCAATTCAATCATGCGCCGTTTTATCACGCTGAAAAACGAAACCGGCGACCTGATTCCGCAGATTACCGAAGATATTCGCAAAGCACTGGATGCAGCGGGCGTTGAGGCCCGCGTGAAGGGGCGCGAAAAACGCCCCTATTCGATCTGGCGCAAAATGGAGGAAAAAAAGGAAGGGTTCAGCCGTTTATCCGACATTTACGGGTTTCGGATTGCAACCCGGAATGTGCAGGATGCCTATGTGGCGCTGGGGGCGGTGCATCAGCGCTGGGCGGCGGTGCCGGGGCGGTTCAAGGATTACATATCGGAGCCAAAATCAAACGGCTATCGTTCGATCCACACCACGGTTTCGGGGCGAAATGCCAAACGCGTGGAAATCCAGATACGCACCGAAGAAATGCATCAGGTCGCCGAATCAGGCATTGCGGCGCATTGGTCATATCGCGATGGGCAGCGGGTTGAAAACCGATTCACGGTGGACCCCTTTAGCTGGCTGCGCAGTTTGGCGGAACGCTTTGAGGCCTCGGAAAACCCGGATGAATTTCTGGAACATGTAAAACTGGACATGTTCACCGACCAGGTTTTTTGTTTTACACCCAAAGGCGAGGTGATCAAATTACCGCGCGGAGCCACCCCGATTGATTTTGCATATGCCATCCACACAAGGCTGGGCGACAGTTGCGTCGGGGCCAAGGTTGACGGCCACCGCGTGCCGCTGTGGACACGCTTGCGCAATGGTCAATCGGTGGATGTTTTACGCGCCGAAGGGCAGCGCCCACAGGAAAGCTGGGAAGAAATGGTGGTGACCGGGCGTGCAAAATCGGCGATTCGCAAGCATTTGCGCGAAGAAAACCGCGATGCTCATATCCGGCTGGGCCGTGAAATTGCGCGGGTGTCACTGGAACGGATCGGCAAAAAGGCAACCGACAAAGCCCTGCTTACGGCGGCGCGGCACATGCAATATGCCAATGCAGATGAATTGCTGGCCCGGCTTGGGGCGGCTGAATTCACCGGACAGGATGTTTTGCGCGCGCTTTACCCGGAACTGGTGCGGGATACCGTGCTGCCCATTGCACTGGATGACGATGACCGCGTTATTGGCCTGAAACCAGACCAAAGCGCGCGGCCTGCGGCCTGTTGTTACCCGGTTCCGGGGGAACGCATTGTGGGTATTGCGGTGCGCGGCCACGGCGTGATGATCCACGCCATTGAATGCCAAGCACTGGCAGAATTTGAAGACCAACCCGAAAAATGGATCGACCTGCATTGGTCGCCTGAATCTGGTCGCGCCAATAATGCCGCACGTCTGGTCATTATAATGGCCAATGATGCTGGCGTGTTAGGGCGAATTTGCACCTTGATCGGCGAACATCACGCAAATATCATCAATATCGATTTTACAGACCGTAAACCGGATTTTTACCGTATACACCTAGAGGTAATGGTGCGCGATATCGAACATTTGATGAATATTCAGACAGCCATCGAGGCAGATTCCGATATCGCAGAGGTTAAACGGTTGCGCGACGTGACAATCGTCAATCACAAGAGTAGTGGTGTCTAGCAGGCAAATCGGCGCTGCACACCCGGGAAAACTGGAACTGGTAAAACATGGTATTTAAACGGCGTGATAAACTGCCATTCTGGCAGCGCTTGTATGAGGCACTAGTGCCTCGGAAAGGCTGGTTGCGCCCTATAAAATATATCGCTCATCGCATTAAACGCCTTCCTGACACACCGCACCGTATCGCGCTGGGCTTGGCGCTGGGCATTTTTATCTCGTTCTCGCCATTTTTTGGCTTGCATATGATATTTGGGGTCGTGTTGGCGCGGTTATTCCGGGCCAACGGGCTGGCCGGGTTCTTGGGCACGTTTTTTGGCAATCCGTTTACCTTTCCTTTTATCATCGGCATTTCCTTTGGTTTGGGGCGCTGGATGACCGGCGTTTCGGGGGTTCGCCACCCGACTGATAATGTCCAACACGCATTTTCCAATGCTTTCAAAGGATTATGGGCAACAATAAAAAGCGTATTCGGTTATGGCCACAGCGAATTAGATCGCTTAGTCGATTTCTGGCATCAGTTTTTCATGCCGTATCTGGTGGGCGGCATCCTGCCCGGGCTGATTTTCGGCGGCTTGGGTTATTATATTTCACGCCCTCTGATCACAGCCTATCAGCAACATCGCCGCCAGAAAATCAGCC
>CAZSSS010000373.1:0-2399 GCA_964609255.1 uncultured Rhodobacterales bacterium | reverse complement strand
ATCATTATCGAAAAATTCAACCGAATGGCCAAGCGTCCAGCGCGAAATGCGCGACAGCACCATGGCAATGGTATTTGGCCCCAGAACATACATGTTAAACAAGGCGCTGATGCCCATGAGCGCCGGGCGCAGCAGCACAAAGAAACCAACCAACAGCGCGATCAGGCCAAGATGGTCAGCCATGAAATTTGCCGGGCCGCTAGACACAACCGCATCAATGACCATGCCCAGAATGACAGCGGTAAAAGCCTCCAACGCGCCAACCGCACCGGTTAGAATGCCGGCAATGATAATGATCGGAAACGTGCCGCGAATAGCCCAGCGAAAAAATCGCCCCAGCGTTCGCGGCGGTGGGCCGTTTGCGGCAGCATATGGCTTGATAAGGTTGGCTAATTCCACTCTTTTCCCCTACGATTCTGTGTCAATAAACCCGCCGGATTGACGGTTCCAGAACCCTGCATAAAGACCATCAAGCGCCAGCAATTCATTATGCGTGCCTTGTTCCGCCACGCGGCCAGCATCCAGCACCACAATCCGGTCCATCTGTGCAATCGTAGACAAGCGGTGGGCAATTGCAATCACGGTTTTGCCTTTCATGATGCCATAAAGGGTTTTTTGAATCGTCGCCTCGACCTCGCTATCCAACGCTGATGTGGCCTCATCCAGCACCAAAATTGGTGCGTCTTTCAGAATTACCCGTGCTATTGCAATACGTTGGCGCTGGCCACCTGACAGTTTCACGCCCCGCTCACCGACATGAGCATGATAGCCGGTGCGGCCTTTTGGGTCGTTTAGGTCTTGAATGAAATCATGGGCCTCAGCCGCTTTGGCAGCGGTAATCATTTCCGCCTGAGTGGCGTCGGGCTTGCCGTATAATATGTTTTCCTGAACAGATCGATGCAGCAGGCTGCTGTCTTGTGTCACCACCCCGATTTGGGCGCGCAGGCTGTCTTGGGTCACCGAGGTTACCGCTTGTCCGTCGATCAACATCTGGCCGTTTTCGGCATCTTGAAAGCGCAACAATAAATTCACTAGGGATGATTTGCCAGAACCGGATCGCCCGATCAGGCCCAGCTTTTCGCCCGGTTTGATGGTCAGGTTAATCGCATCCAACCCACCGAACCCTTTGCCGTAATGATGTGACAGGTTTTCAATGCGAATTTCAGCGTTTGAGACCTGCAAGGCAGGCGCGCCTAGCGCATCGGTGATGGCGTGGGGCACCGCGATGCTTTCTAATCCTTCATGCATCATGCCGATACGTTCAAACACCTTTGTCGTTAAAAACATGATCCAGCCCGCCATACTGGCAAGACGAATGGTCAAGGCCACAATCGCCGTGACCTCACCGATTGACAGTTGCCCAACAGACCACAACCATACGGCCGGTAGCACCAAAACCAGCACTGCCGCTGCGTTAAAAACCTGCACCCCCGCAATCATTCCCGAAAACATCCGCATAATTTTGGCAAACCGCAACCGGTGGCGTTTCATCGCTGTTAACGCGAATTTTTCCTCACGATCCGCATGGGAAAACAGCTTTACGGTTTCGATATTGGTATAGGCGTCCACAACGCGTGCGGTCACCCGCGAATTGGCGTTGCTCAGCTTTTTGGAGGCCACCCCAATGCGCCGCGCCAGCCACATCGCATAAGAAATATAACAGATAATCCAGATCAGCAGCGGCAGCACAAGTCGCACATCCATCTGCGCCAAAACAATCATCATGCCGACCACAAAAACAATGCTGGTCCAAAACCCTTCCAGCACCAAAAAGATACTATCCTCGACCGCCATACCCATGTTCAAAACACGGTTTGACAGGCGTCCGGCAAAATCGTTCTGGAAAAAGCTCATGGATTGGCCGAGCATGTGTTTATGCGCCCGCCATCGCGCCTGAGACATCATATTGGCCGAAAACCCATTAAACATCAGCAGGTAATTCAGGCTGGTGGCCAAGGGTTTCAGCACCACTATTACCAGCCCCGCCAGCAGCAATTCAACACCGTGGCGCGACCAGATGGATTCGGGGCCGATCGCCGCGATGATATCGATCAACCGCCCTGCGTAATAAATCAGGAATGTATCCGCCATGGCAGAGACAAACCCGATCAGCAGAATGAGCGCAATAAGCTTACGATACGGCCCGATATGGCTTTTTACATAGGCGATCAGGTTTTTGGGCGGGGTATCCGCCGCAAAATCTGCAAAAGGGTCAATCATTTTTTCAATACGATCAAATATCGACATTGTTTTAGCTTTCTGTATCAATAAACCCGCCCGATTGGCGGTTCCAAAAATTGGCATACAGCCCATCCAGCGCCAGCAATTCGCTGTGCGTGCCTTGTTCCGCCACCCGCCCTGCGTCCAGCACAATGATCCGGTCCATTTGCGCGATGGTG
>CAZSSS010000372.1:0-2400 GCA_964609255.1 uncultured Rhodobacterales bacterium | reverse complement strand
TCGCGCACCTGTTGGCAATTTCCGGCCTGCATATGGGGCTGCTCACGGGGTTCGTTTTCCTGCTGGTGCGGCATGGCTTGGCGCTCTGGCCGCGCTTGGCACTGCGCATTCCGGTTAAAAAAATCGGTGCTTTGGCGGCTTTGGCGGCTGGTTTTGCCTATCTTTTTCTTTCCGGCGGTAATGTCGCCACCCAGCGCGCCTTTATTATGGCCGCCGTGGTGCTGTTTGCCGTGTTGCTAGACCGCCCCGCATTTTCCTTGCGCGCCGTCGCACTTGCGGCCCTACTTGTGCTGCTCATGCGCCCTGAAAGCTTGGGAGAAGCCGGTTTCCAGATGTCCTTTGCCGCCACAACCGCCCTCGTCGGGGTGTTTGAAATGCTGCGCACCGCGCGTTGGTGGCAGTGGGTTCGAGACCATCTCCCGCGCAGGCTGATGCCCGTGTTAACCCTGCTGGTCACCTCCGCCATTGCCGGCGGGGCCACCGCCCCGATTGCGGCTTTCCATTTTAACCAAATCTCCAATTTTGGCCTTGCCGCCAACCTGCTATCGGTCCCCCTTATGGGGATGGTTGTGATGCCCGCCGCCGTCATTGCGCTCCTCCTGAGCCCGTTTGGCCTCGGGAGCTGGGCATTTTGGCTTATGGGAAAAGGCATCGGCTGGATACTCGGTGTTGCCGCCTACTTTTCCGAAATTGATAACGCCGTGACAATGGTGCCAACGGGGCCACCCGTTATTTTACCGCTAATTGGCCTATCTGGCTGCTTTTTGTTCATACTAATGGGGCGCGCCCGCCTTGTAGGCCTGGCCCTTTTTGCGATCGCGATCACCATATGGGTGCAAAGCGAACGCCCGATGGTGCTCATAAATCAAAACGGGTCGTTGCTAGGTGTGATGACCCCAACAGGCCGCGCGCTTAATAAAGAAACAGCATATCGGTTTGCCGCCGGTATTTGGCTGGAAAATGACGGCGACCCCGCCAGCCAACGCGCGGCTTTTAATCGCCCCAGCCTAACAACCGAAAGCCGTTTAACCCACGCAAATCTCCCAAATGGTTGGGCCTTGTTTTTGAACCAAAACAAAGAGCCAAATGCCACGCAGTGTACTGCGGACACAATTCTAATAGCGCCGAAGTGGGAAACATCCCCCGCCGGAAACTGCCTGTTTATCGGAAAATCCGATATCGAGACCCTCTCAGGCTTCGCCATCACCTTTGAAAGCGGAGCGCCGGTCATCACATCCGCCATTCCACGCACGCCTCTGCGCCCATGGACAAACGGTGGCGCGCCCTATCAATAAGTGCGAATAAGCCCCACGAGCTTCCCCTGAATCTTCACCTGATCTTTGGTAAACACCCGCGTTTCATAGGCAGGATTGGCCGCAATCAGCTCAATCGAATTTTGCGTCCGGTTCAGCGTTTTTAGCGTGGCTTCCTGGTCTTCCACCAAAGCCACCACAATATCGCCGTTATTAGCGTCTGGCTGTTCATGAATGATCACGATATCGCCAGAGTTAATCCCCGCCTCGGTCATAGAATCACCTTTAACTTCAAGCGCATAATGCTTGCCGTTCGTGTTCAGCATCGCCCCCGGCACTCCGATAGAGCTGCTGGCGTGCTGGATAGCTTCAATCGGCGTGCCTGCCGCAATTTTGCCCATCACCGGCAGGTCAAACGCATCGACCTTAATATCGACCGAGCGCCGTGAAGAGCCTTCAATAACCGTAGGATTAAACCCGCCCTCCATGCTGTCTGGCAGCTTAATAATTTCAATAGCCCGCGCCCTATGCGCCAAGCGCCGCAAAAACCCGCGCTCTTCCAATGCCGTGATCAGCCGGTGAATGCCCGATTTAGAGCGCAAATTCAGCGCTTCTTTCATCTCGTCAAAAGACGGCGAAACCCCATCGGCCTGCACACGCTTATGAATAAACTTCAGCAAATCCAACTGTTTTTTCGTAAGCATTGCACAATCTCCGCAAGGTTCAATTCCTTACGTTCTATTGATGTTCTTGCTTTGTGTCAACTAAAACAAAATGCAGCGAACATCATCACCCGCCACCGCCGCCTCGGCATGCGGGTCTCGAATGAGCAGCGCGTTGGACTGCGCCATCACTGAAATCAGCGCGCTATCTTGGCGCCCCGCTGGCGTGCAGCGCCCGCCTTCAACCCGCGCCCGCATATAATGCGCGCGCGGCCCGTTGGCAGGCAAATCCTCAGTCAGCTCAAAATCCTGCTCCGGTAAAGCCGCCGCCTCCAGCCCCAGCATTTTATCCACCGCAGGCCGCAAAAACACATGGGTGCATACCATTGATGACACCGGATTCCCCGGCAGTCCAAACATAGGAACCCCCGAAATATGCCCCGCAATCAGCGGCTTCCCCGGCCGCATTGCGATTTTATAAAAGT
>CAZSSS010000371.1:0-2415 GCA_964609255.1 uncultured Rhodobacterales bacterium | reverse complement strand
CGCTCATGGCGATTTGCTTGTGCGTTTGAATAACCCAAGCACTACCGAAATTATTGATTCACTAAACAGAATTCAAGCGATCCGCGATCTTGCGGAAAAAGCCAAAAAAGAAGGATAGAAAAATGCCAAATATTTCAACGGTCCCACCCAAAGTTGCCCTTGAGGCGCTGAAAAGTATTCGCAGTTCGCTTTATCATGCAAAACGTATCACAAGAGCTCATGCAGATAATGCGTGGGCAAAGAAAAACCGTGAAAAAGCCGAACTTTTTGAAAAAGCATATACCGACCTGATAGATGCCTCCATTGATCTTTATTGGAAAGAAATCGAAATTCGTAAAGAAATCCCACTGGGGCAAATAACCGCTGAGCTTCGTGATATTTCAAAAGACGCCCGCAAATCTATGCAGGACATGAAAAAGCTCAACAAAGCACTCAAATCCGCTGAAAATATTATCAAACTTGTCGCGACTTTGGCCAAACTTTTGGCCTGAATCGGCCCGTTTGCCCAAGGTTTTTACGAAAATAAGGGGACCGTTATGAACGATACACTCAAAGACCGGAAAAAAAGTTCCATCATCGAAAAGCTGGCGGGTCATAGTGTGACAAATACGTCGATCTGGATCATCGCAGCCATTGTTTTTGCCTTGCTGGTTGAGATTGTGTTGGTTGAAACCAAATTCTCGGCGCCGGATTTGCCGCAAACTTTTGCCCAGCTTTGTGGCGATAGTTGCGACAAAGAAGCGATTATTCGGTTGGCAATGGAACAGGATGCACAAATGCTCCGAACCGACCGGGTGCGCACCACAATGGTGTCGCGCCTTATGATATTTGTCATTGCGGAAATCGTGGCGCTTTTGCTGGTCGCGCTTGGCGCGGTGCTGATTTTTAATCGCATCGAAGGCTCCAAGGGGGATACGACGATCAACTATGGCAAACTGTTTTTTTCGACCAGTTTTCCCGGGCTTGGCATGTGTGCCATTGGCGCAGCTGTGATCGCATTTTCGCTTTATCTTGCATCGGTCAAAGGCATGTTGATCACGGTTTATGATCGGCCAGTATATACCGAGGATCTTAATCTAACACGAAATGCGTTTGGGTATTTTTCCGGGCAAGAACCGACACAAGAGGACGCTGACACTCCAGAAAAAGCCTCCGCGCAGCAGCCCGACATTGCGGATATGCCTGATTAACAACCACCCTTTCAACTTCATTTAGGAGGAAATACCATGTTTGTTCGCACCATCTGTATACTGGTAACTTTGTCAGCAATACCCGCCCGGGCTGGTGAATTTACCCCCTTTGCCAGCTTTGATGACACGAGAAAAGCCAAGCTGATTACACAATTCAATATCTGCACAACTGACCGACCTGACATTGAAACCGCGGGGCAAAAAGCATTTTGTGACGGCTTTACCAGCGGGCTACATTATTGCGGGTTTTCACCTTGTTGGGCAATTGGAGACATCCCTGACCAGATATATAGTCGCGAGGATGGAATCCCCACCCGCGTGTTACGTGAATACGCCAATGGCGCGGGCAATGTAGGAAGGGCCATTGACCCTCTCGATATTGATTGGGGAAATTTAGATATTGACTGGAATGTTCTTCTGTATGAAATTCCGGGCGAAATGATTTTCTCGCTGGAGGATCTATTTAACAATGGTGCCATACTTGATATGCCCCAGCGGTTTATCATGATACAGCCGGAATAGGCACATGCTGCAAAAAATCAGGTATCGAACTCAAAATGAAAATGTTGCGGGTGCGGTGTTCCGCCAAGATCAATCTGGCCATTTTTACCTGCGGCGGCGCGCAGGTTTTTCTGGCTTAATAACGGCGCAAGAACTGCCGGAATAACCGCTTTGTTGATCGCTGCACCAAAACATTTATGCATGCCGTAACCCCAGATAATATAATCGCTCCATTGCCTGTCTGTTCTGAATTTATCGGGGTTTTTGATAACAAGCGGGTCAAACATGGCCGATAATGTGGTTGCAAAAACCATTGTGCCTTTTTTGACATTCACCCGGCGTAATGTTGACGGAGCTATCACCGTATCGCGTGTAGCGCGGCGATAAACAACCGGATTATGGGGGTTAAACCGCAGCGCTTCCCAGATATGTTGCGCCATCAGATCATCATCACCAGCCCGCGCCGCATTTTGGGCGCCTTTCAGGGCCTCGGGGCGTCGCAGTAATTCATCCATCGCAAAACAGCAGGCTTTGGAAATTGTCGGAATCGCACCGATCAACAGGCCAAGCAGGTTGTTTCGTATCCCTAGATCATCCATTCCCGGCGCGCCCGCCGCCTGAAGCGCAAGACAGCGGTTCAGCACATCAGGGTCAGAATTTGGCGCAGCTTTCCGGCGTTTGATGGCTTGATCTAGATAAATGCGCATCTGTGCCGCCTGATCCA
>CAZSSS010000370.1:0-2426 GCA_964609255.1 uncultured Rhodobacterales bacterium | reverse complement strand
CCCGCAACCGGCGTTCAAGCGCCGGAGTTTGCGTAATCAAATTTTCAAATTTCCGCTTTTGAAACAGGCAAAGCGTGGTTTCGGTTGCCGCAACAACGTCATAGGGCGTTTCGCGCCGCCCCGGTCGGCCGATAAAATCTGAGGGCAGCAACAACCCGACCATCTGCCGGCGCCCGTCAGGCAAGGTCCGCGACAATGTCGCAACACCCGCAACAATAGAACCGATTTTCCCGAATTCCTCACCCGCCATGGCAATGGTTTCACCGGCTGCAAAGGTGCGGTATGATTTGATCGCATCCAACTGCACCAATTCGTCCGGCTCACAATAGGCACAAACCGCACGATGCCGGATCGGGCAGTCATTACACCGGGTATGTTGATCGATAGTGAGCATTGAAATAGCCACGCGCGCGCCTCTATTGGCCAATCTATGGCCTTTTATAAAAATAGCACCAAATTGATCTTGATCAAGGTCTATCCACCACTGCTGCGTCTATTAGACCGGAATGACAACATTTGAAAGATTAAAAAAAGCAGGTTTGTTCAATCGCAATGTTCCGCGTTACACCAGCTATCCGACTGCGCCGCATTTTCATGCTGGCGTTGCGCGCAAAGAATTTGCCAGTTGGCTTGCGGATCTTGATCCGGTGTTTCCGGTATCAATGTATATCCACATTCCGTTTTGCGAACGGTTGTGCTGGTTCTGCGCCTGCCGCACCCAAGGCGTCAGTTCTTTAACCCCGGTTGAGGCATATCTGGAAACCTTGCTTGCCGAAATCGCCATGTTCAAGGCCAGCAGGCCAACAGGGCTGCGACTGGCGCGGTTACATTTTGGCGGCGGGTCACCAACGATATTATCACCCGAAATGATTGACCGGCTGATTGGCGCGGTGCGCGATGCAATCGCATTTGACCCCGAATGTGAATTCTCGGTTGAAATTGACCCAACCGCTTGTAATGACGCCAAACTTGACGCATTTGCACGTGGTGGCATGAACCGGGCCAGCATTGGTGTGCAGGATTTTAACGAGAACGTTCAAGCAGCCATTGGACGCCCGCAAGGCTATGACCTAACGGCAAAAACCGTTGCGGCATTACGCGAGCGTGGCATTAAATCCATCAATATTGATATGTTATACGGCCTGCCCTTTCAGGATTTACCGGCCCTGGAAAGCACAACGCGCCAAGTGATCAGCCTGCACCCCGACCGGGTGGCTTTGTTTGGTTATGCCCATGTGCCCTGGATGGCAAAACGCCAGAAAATGATCAACGAAGACAGCCTGCCCGGCCCAACAGAGCGGCTGCGGCAAGCGCAAAAAGCCGCCGAAATATTTACCGATGCGGGCATGGTGCCCGTTGGCATCGACCATTTTTCGCGCCCGCAGGATTCATTGGCCATTGCCGCGCAAAATAACGGCCTGAGGCGGAATTTTCAGGGCTATACCGATGACCGCTGCAATGCGCTGATCGGCATTGGGGCATCGTCTATTTCACGGTTTCCACAAGGGTATATTCAAAATAACACTGCCACCATCAACTATAGCAAGTCCATAAAAGACCAGAATTGGCCAGCGGTGCGCGGCTATAAAATGACAACGGATGATAAAATACGCGCCCGCGCCATAGAAATGTTGATGAGCGAATTTAAGTTGGACCTTAACCAACTGGAAGCAGAATTCGGCGTTTCGGTGGCAGATATTCATGACGAATGTTTCCGCGCCATTGCTGAATTCAAAGGTTTTGTCAGCCTAGAGAATAATTGCCTGAGCATCAGCGCTGCGGGGCGGCCACTTACGCGGTTGATTGCCAATGTATTTGATACATTCACAACCGCACAGGCAAAACATAGCCGCGCCGTCTGAGTTGAAAAGGTAAGTTCTACAAGGGTCAGGTTTCCTTGGGGAAAATCCTGACCCTCGCAGATAATGACACGCCCTTGGCCCAATAAGGTCGCATCTTTGCCGCCAAATAGTCATCTGGCTGCGCCGCACTGTCGCTTAATTTGTTCTTAACGTCAAGTTTTTTGTTCAAAAATATTCACAAATGTTTGCTTTGCTGGAAAAACTTGGTAAATTTCCCAAAAAACCGCGATTTTTTGATTTCCCTTTGTTTCTTTGCGCCTTATACTGGCTGTAAATTGATCAACCTGAACAATAATGAACATATCGTAATGGCACAAAATTTTCGACATGATGAAATCCTGAAAATCGCGCGTGAGGTTGGCAAAGTCACGGTTGAAGGCCTTTCCGCGCATTTTGATGTCACCACGCAAACCATCCGCCGCGACCTGAGCGAGCTGTGCGAGCGTGGCCATCTGACCCGCGTGCATGGTGGTACCATTCCCCCGTCAACGGTTCTTAATCCGGGTTATGAGGAACGCAGCCATTCGGCGGTGGACGAAAAAGAGGCCATGGCACGGAGGTGTG
>CAZSSS010000369.1:0-2434 GCA_964609255.1 uncultured Rhodobacterales bacterium | reverse complement strand
GTTGACCTCCAGGATCAGGCCGTTCATGTCACTAAACACATTATATATGGCGCCAACGGAACAGTCCGCTTGTGTGGCAAGGTTCCTTGCGCGCAGTGCGGACAACCCGCTTTTGATCACGGTCTGCTCTGCAAGGTCAATAAGCCGCTTGCGCAGGTTATCATGTCGGGCTTTGGTATTTTTGGCCATGGAATCCTCGGGTGAACGCTGTTCAATATATAGGCGGGAAATTGTCAAAGTGAAAGGGGGTTCGCAAATTCGCAAAACTTGCGGGTTTAGCTTTGGGAGATTTGCAAATATGCCAGTCCTGTCTTTTAATTACGCGTGTTTGCCGTTATGATTTAGTGCAAATCGATAGGGGTTTTTATGAGCGATATTCTTCAGCAACTTGAAACGCGCCGTGCGCAGGCCCGCATGGGCGGCGGGCAGCGGCGCATTGATGTGCAGCATTCAAAAGGCAAACTGACCGCGCGGGAACGTCTTGAGGTCTTGCTGGACGAGGGCAGTTTTGAGGAATTTGACATGTTTGTCGCGCATCGCTGCGTTGATTTTGGCATGGAAAAACAGAATTACCCGGGGGACGGCGTGGTGACGGGCTGGGGCACCATTAATGGCCGCATGGTTTATGTATATTCACAGGATTTTACGGTGCTTGGGGGGTCGCTCTCGGCCACGCATGCGCAGAAAATTTGCAAGATCATGGATATGGCGATGAAAAACGGCGCGCCGGTAATTGGCCTGAATGACAGCGGCGGCGCGCGAATTCAGGAAGGCGTGGACGCGCTGGGCGGCTATGCGGATGTTTTTCAGCGCAATGTCATGGCCAGCGGCGTGGTGCCGCAGATTTCGGTGATCATGGGACCATGCGCGGGTGGCGCAGTTTATTCGCCTGCCATGACCGATTTTATTTTCATGGTGCGTGATAGTTCCTATATGTTTGTGACCGGGCCGGATGTGGTAAAAACCGTGACCAACGAGGTAGTAACAGCCGAAGAATTGGGCGGCGCGCGGACCCATACAAGCAAATCATCGGTGGCTGACGGGGCTTATGATAACGATATGCAAGCGTTGGCAGAGGTGCGGCGGCTATTTGATTTTCTGCCGCTGAATAACCGCGAAAAGCCACCGACAAGGCCGTTTAATGACAATCCCTCAAGGGTGGAGGACAGCCTTGATACGCTGGTTCCAGACAATCCAAATGCAGCTTATGACATGCATGAGCTGGTGCGAAAGCTGGCGGACGAGGGTGATTTTTTCGAGATTCAGGCGGAGTTTGCCAAGAATATTTTAACAGGTTTTGTGCGTCTTGAAGGGCAAACCGTAGGCGTGGTGGCCAACCAGCCGATGGTGCTGGCGGGATGTCTGGACATTGACAGTTCCCGCAAGGCGGCGCGGTTTGTGCGGTTTTGCGATGCGTTTGAAATCCCTATTTTGACGCTGGTGGATGTGCCGGGGTTTTTGCCGGGCACCGGGCAGGAATATGGCGGCGTGATTAAACACGGCGCCAAACTGCTGTTTGCTTATGGCGAGGCCACGGTGCCAAAAGTAACGGTGATTGTGCGTAAAGCCTATGGCGGGGCGTATGATGTGATGGCCTCAAAACACCTGCGCGGAGATTTCAATTATGCATGGCCCACAGCGCAAATCGCGGTGATGGGGGCCTCGGGCGCGGTTGAAATCATCCACCGGGCTGATTTGGGCGATGCGGACAAAATCGCCGCCCATACCGCCGATTACGAGGCCCGCTTTGCCAGCCCGTTTGTGGCAGCGGAACGCGGGTTTATCGACGAGGTGATCTTGCCGCATAACACCCGCCTGCGCGTGGCGCGCGCCTTTGCCAGCCTGCGGGGCAAACGGCTGGAAAACCCGTGGAAGAAACACGATAATATACCGCTTTGAGGGGCAAGGAATGTCAAAAAATCAAACAAACCCAGAATCTTGGATAAGAATCCGCGAGATGGCCGAGCGAGATTCAAAGGAAGGAAAATTCCATGTGATCGCGAATGTGGCAGTCTTGGCGTTTGTGGCTAATCTTTTTCAAGACAGCCCCAACAATATACTGACTGATCCAAATATCAGAACAACATTTGCTATATTGGTATCGGGTGCAATTAGTTCGGGTATGGTTTACGCATTGTCTCATGTTCGAGCGCGCAGTATCGATGCAATTCTGGCTGGCCCGGAAGTCACGGCTATTTCGAAATTCGCCCATTTTTTTGCATGTAACCGTGCTCTTGCAATGGTTGTGGTTGGAGGTTTTATTTGGTCGCTTATTGCCTTAGGTTGGGCGATCCTGAGGATACTATTATTTTCCCCATAACACGTGTTTATGTTGGGAAATCTGTGGAAACCATAAAAACATACCGGTTTAGGGGATGCAAAAGTGAATAAATTCATCAAAATATTTATAGGGCTGGTGGTCATTGCCGCCATC
>CAZSSS010000368.1:0-2437 GCA_964609255.1 uncultured Rhodobacterales bacterium | reverse complement strand
TGATTGAACAGCAGGTGCAGATGTGAAAAGCTTTGACGCCTATGTAAAAACTATTGCAAGTCAAATCGATGAAGTAAAACAACGTGAGGTAATGGAGGAAATTTTGGCGGCTGTAAAACTTATAATCGGGGCTGACAAACCGGATTACTTTGCTATTTATAGCCTGATCCTTGCGGCAGGCTATGCTGAGGGTAAAAGTTTTGGCGGGTTATTGGTGGAAACAATGGAATTTTTGCCCGACGGGTTTATTGAGGGTGTGCAAATAGCTGGTTGCCAATACGCCAAATGTAAACGCAACCGAAGCAAGGCCAAAAACGATGCAGATATGCTGTTATCCAAAGTCCAAAGACACAAGTAATAAACTTGTCCGACTTGGATGATCGTCGGATATTGTCGGAAAGTCGGATAGAACATTCAACCAAACCTAAGTAAAAATGGTGAGCCGGCCGGGATCCGAACCCGGGACCTACTGATTAAAAGTCAGTTGCTCTACCAACTGAGCTACCGGCCCATCCGAGGCGGTGTCTAGGCTTGGAATGGCTGCGGGTCAAGGGCGAAATGGGCAATTTTGCGACAAAGATTGATCTTGCCCGCACCATGTTTGCATCGCAACGCTGGCAATCGGGTTTTTCAATTGCTATAGGGCCATATGACCAAATTTACCGAATTATTACAATCGCTGGATTTTTTTAAAATGCATGGTCTGGGCAATGACTTTGTTGTGGTTGACATGCGCGGGCTACGCAACCCTGTTACGGCAAAACTGGCGCGTATAATCGGTGACCGGCACCAAGGTATCGGATTCGATCAGCTTGCGGTTATTCGGGATGCCGAAGGAGTGACTGCGGCGGTTGATTTTTGGAACAGCGATGGCAGCCTGTCGGATGCTTGTGGCAATGCGACGCGCTGTGTGGCGCGCCTAATTATGGATCAAACAGCACAAAAAGAAATAACGCTTCGAACCGGGCGCGGTGATCTGGTCTGCCAGAACATGGGCAATGGAATGGTGCGGGTAAATATGGGGCAACCGCAAACCAAATGGTCTGATATTCCGCTGGCAAGCGAAATGGACACGTTATATTTGCCCCTTGATGGACAGCCGACGGCAACCGGGATGGGTAATCCGCATTGCTCCTTTTTTGTTCAAGATGCAACATTGGTTGATCTGGCTGAGCTGGGTGCGCTGACCGAAAATAATCCTTTGTTTCCCGAACGCACAAATGTGCAGGTTGTTCATGTAATTGACCGCCATACTTTGCGGGCCCGGGTATGGGAACGCGGGGTTGGCCACACGTTGGCAAGCGGGTCCAGCAGTTGCGCGGTTGTTGTTGCGGCCGTGCGTCGAGAGCTAACCGAACGCCGCGTCAATGTTGAACTTGATGGCGGTGTTTTGGAAATCGACTGGCGCGAGGATGGAATATGGATGGCGGGGCCGACTATGCTGGTTGGCAGGGGCACGCTCTCAGCTGAATTTTTGGCCACGGCAACATGAAAGCCCCGATTTTTGAAACATTTGGCTGTCGGCTTAATGCCTATGAAACCGAGGCCATGCGCGACTTAAGCCTAGGCTTGGACAACACGGTTGTTGTGAATACCTGCGCAGTCACCGCTGAGGCCGTTCGAAAAGCAAAACAACGCATTCGGCATTTGCGACGGGAAAACCCGGATGCAAAAATGATTGTAACAGGCTGCGCGGCCCAGACAGAACCGGAATTATTCGCAGCTATGCCCGAGGTTGATCTGGTGCTTGGTAATCTGGAAAAGATGCAGGCGGAAACATGGGCAGGCATCAAAGCCGCCCCTGATTTTATTGGCAAGACGGAAAAAATACAGGTCAATGATATTATGGCGGCAACCGAAACCGCCGGTCATTTGATTGACGGTTTTGGCACCAGATCACGGGCCTATGTTCAGGTGCAAAATGGCTGTGATCATCGCTGCACTTTTTGCATCATCCCCTATGGTCGGGGTAATTCGCGCAGCGTGCCAGCCGGCGTTGTGGTGGAGCAGATCCAGCGGCTTGTTGATAAGGGGTTTAATGAAATTGTTCTAACCGGCGTTGACATGACCAGTTGGGGCGCTGATTTGCCCGGGCAGCTTCGGCTTGGTGATCTTGTGCAGCGGATTTTGAAATTGGTGCCTGATCTGGCAAGGCTGCGTATTTCATCGATTGATTCGATTGAGACAGACCCGGCGCTTATTGATGCCATTGCCAGCGAAAAACGCTTGATGCCGCATTTGCACCTGTCCTTTCAATCGGGCGATAATATGATTCTCAAACGTATGAAACGGCGTCATAACCGCGAGGATTCCATTGCCTTTTGCGCGGATATCCGCAAAGCGCGGCCCGATATTGTGTTTGGCGCGGATATTATTGCCGGTTTTCCCACGGAAACCGATGCGATGTTTGAAAACTCGGTTAAACTGGTTGAGGAAT
>CAZSSS010000367.1:0-2440 GCA_964609255.1 uncultured Rhodobacterales bacterium | reverse complement strand
GCCTAACCCAAAAAACCGCCAGCGCCCAAAGCCCGGTTTTCAAAATGCCACGGCAAGGTATTAATCTAACCTGCTGGGTTGGTGCAGATGAACGCCCGGAATTCTTGCGGCAAAACCAGTTACTTGCAAATATATGGACAGGGCTTGGCATCCGGACCCAAGCGGTTGAAGATGCGGGGCATAACCATTTTACCGTCATTGGCGCGCTTGAACTGCCCAACAGCCCGCTGATAACCGCATTACTTGAAACGACTTAACCAAAAAGGAACTCAAATGCCCTATGGCAACATAATGACCCGCATCCGGCTGTTTCTTGAAACCGCCACCCATCAACCCGATGACCTGCACGAATTGCAGGAATCCCTGCGAGAGGAGCTTGCCATTCTGAAAGCTCAGGGATTGCCCCCGCCCCAAGATCTGGTGGCCCTTGAAAAACAGCTTGAACAAGATCTGAATATCCCAAAGGCGTGAACCCGTTTGGTCACTGTTCAAAAAAGGGATATTCAGGCAAAGACATGTTGCGTATAAACTCATATTCAATTCTTGCAATATGAGTTTATACGCTTATATTGACCCTAACCCAGTTATCAGGAGGTTAGTATGAAACCCGAAGTAACCCCGTTTTTTGACACGGCAACCAACACGGTCAGCTATGTTGTCAAAGATCCAAACAGCAATAAATGCGCCATTATCGACACCGTGCTTGACTTTGATTACGCGTCGGGCAGCACCGATACTGCATCGGCTGATCAAATCATTGCCTTTGTAAAAGATAATAACCTTCAATCTGAATGGCTGCTCGAAAGCCATGTCCATGCGGATCATTTATCCGCTGCACCCTATATTCAGGGCAAAGTCGGCGGTAAAATCGGTATCGGGGCAGAAATTTCAACCGTGCAAGATACCTTTGGCAAAGTTTTCAATGAGGGCACTGAATTCCAGCGTGACGGCTCTCAGTTCGATCGGCTTTTTGTGGATGGCGACAGTTTTTCGTTTGGCGATATAACTGTAAACGTGCTGCATACCCCGGGCCATACCCCCGCCTGTATGACCTATGTTATGGGCAATTGCGCGTTTGTCGGGGATACCATGTTCATGCCCGATTTTGGCACGGCGCGGTGTGATTTCCCCGGTGGTTCCGCTGAAATGCTGTATAATTCAATCCAGAAAATCCTGGCTCTCCCTGATAATACCCGTATTTTTGTTGGCCATGATTACAAAGCCCCGGGGCGTGATGACTATGCGTGGGAAACCAGTGTTGCCAAGCAAAAGGCCTTTAACATCCACGTTGGTGAGGGCAAGGACGCCGTTGAATTCATCAAAATGCGCACAAAGCGCGACGCGCAGCTTGGCATGCCAAAACTGATTGTCCCTTCGCTTCAAATCAACATGCGTGCAGGTAATATGCCCGAACCGGACGATAACGGGCAGGTTTACATAAAGGTGCCGATCAATGGTCTTTAATTGGTTCAAGCAGAACAAGAAAACGGAAATGGGCAATATGAGGGTCAACCAGATCAACGAAAACTATATGGTTTGCGCGCAAATCAATGTGGCTGATGTGGCGGATGCCAAAGCATTTGGCTTTGACACCATCATGTGCAATCGGCCCGATAACGAGGAAACCGGCCAGCCAAGTGCGGGGCAAATCGAACGCGCGGCCAAAAAGGCGGGCTTAAAGTTTTTCTTTGTCCCAATGGCCCATAGCGGGCTGGCAGCGGATACGCTTGATAAATTCCGCAGCGCGGTCTCAGCCGAGAATGGCAAAATCCTTGCGTATTGCCGCACCGGAAATCGTTGCACATTGCTTTGGAAAATGGCCCATAACTGATATTTTCAAAAGAGGCTTGCTGCCTCTTTAACAAGGAATTGCAAGATGTTCAGCCGCTATTTTCCAATTCTTGAATGGTCAAAATCCTATAATCGAGACACCCTGTCCAATGATCTGATGGCGGCCGTAATTGTCACCATCATGTTGATCCCGCAATCGCTGGCATATGCGTTGTTGGCGGGGCTGCCTGCTGAGGTTGGGCTTTATGCCTCCATCGCGCCCTTGCTGATCTATACCGTTTTTGGAACCAGCCGTGCGCTGGCGGTTGGCCCTGTGGCCGTGGCGTCACTGATGACTGCCGCCGCGGTTGGTGAACTGGCCTCGCAAGGCACCCCGGAATATTACGCCGCCGCCATCGCGCTGGCCCTGATTTCCGGCCTGATGCTGCTGGTCATGGGTTTTTTGCGACTTGGGTTTTTGGCAAATTTCCTGTCGCACCCCGTGATTTCCGGTTTTATCACCGCGTCCGGCATCATCATCGCCGCCAGCCAGCTTAAGCATATTCTTGGCATAGATGCGCAAGGTCACAATCTTTATGAGATCATCATTTCGCTGTCTGAACATAGCGGCAAAATAAACCTCAACACAGTGGTTATCGGCACATCCGCC
>CAZSSS010000366.1:0-2445 GCA_964609255.1 uncultured Rhodobacterales bacterium | reverse complement strand
TGTTGCTGGGCGTTGATGCTGCTGGCATTTGTTGGCGGCACAATGAATTTGCTTTGGATGGGCGCGGCAACTGTGCTTATGATGCTAGAGAAATTGCCACAGATTGGCCGCTATCTTACACGGCCACTTGGCGTAATAATGATTATCTTGGCCGTGGTTGTGGCCCTGAACTAGGAGGAAAAAAATATGACTGAACTGGTGGAATGGAAAATCAAAGGTGAACTGATCTTGAATTGCTCTTGCACGGTGTTTTGCCCCTGTGTGATCAGCCTTGGCGATCATCCCCCGACCGAGGGCAACTGTCAGGCGTGGTCGGGCGTGCGTATTGACAGCGGCACTTATGGCGATGTTGACCTGTCGGGGCTGAATGTCGGCTTGTTGCTGGATATTCCGGGCAAAATGGCGCGCGGAGACTGGAAATGCGCGGCCTATATCGACGAGCGCGCCAGTGATGCGGCGTTTGATGCGCTGGTCGCGATTTTTTCCGGTGCGGCCAAGGGCACAACGGGGTTGTTTAAAATGCTGGTCTCTGAATTTCTGGGCGCTGAGCGCGCGCCGGTGATTTACGAAAATGACGGCAATAAACGCCGCCTTATGGTCGGGCGCGTTATCCAAGGCGAGGTGGAACCGATTTCAGGCAAAGACGGCGGCGATGTTGTTGTGAAAAACACCGAATACTGGATGGGGCCGGATATTACCGTGGCGCGGGCCAACAAAGGCAAAGTGCGGGCTTTTGGCCGCGTTTGGGATTTTGACGGCAGGTCAAGCGAGATTTGCGCGATCGACTGGCATGGTCCGGGGCGATGATTACACCCGCATTTACCCAATTGATGGCACAATATAATCGCTGGCAAAACCAAAGCATTTTCGGGGCAGCCAGCACATTGGATGATGCCGCCCGCCGTCTTGATCGTGGCGCGTTTTTTGGATCCATCCATAAGACGTTAAGCCACCTTTTGTGGGGCGATACCATTTGGATGAGCCGTTTTGACGGGGGCGATGCGCCCAGCAGCGCCATCACGGATAGCACCGAATATGCACCCGACTGGACCGATTTTTGCGCGGCACGGATTAACATGGATACACGGATAATCGACTGGGCTGCGGGGGTGGTGCCAGATGATTTTCTGGGTGATCTAACGTGGTATTCAGGGGCTATTGGTCGGGAAATCTCAAAACCCCGTGCCATGCTGGTCATGCAGATTTTCAACCACCAAACCCATCATCGCGGGCAGGTCCATGCGATGCTGACCGCCGCCGGTGCGCGGCCCGATGATACAGATTTACCCTTTATGCCAGCAGGAGAAAACGATGTTTAATGCTTTGATGGTCACGAAAAACGACGACGGAAAAACCAGTGCTGCGGTGCGGGAAATCTCGGTGGATGACCTGCCCGCAGGTGAGGTTCTAGTGGCGGTTGAGTATTCCACCTTGAATTACAAAGACGGCTTATGCATCGGCCCGGGGGGTGGTTTGGTGCGCAATTACCCGCATATTCCGGGCATTGATTTTGCCGGTATCGTCGAATTCAGCGACGATGCGCGGTATCAGCCGGGTGACAAAGTTGTGCTAACCGGTTGGCGCGTCGGTGAGGCCCATTGGGGCGGTTATGCGCAAAAGGCGCGGGTCAAGGCGGATTGGCTGGTGCCGTTGCCGCAGGGGCTGGATACACGCCGTGCAATGGCGGTGGGCACTGCCGGTTTTACGGCAATGCTGGCGGTGATGGCACTGGAGGATCACGGGCTGCAACCGGGCAACGGCCCGGTGCTGGTGACGGGGGCTGCGGGGGGCGTTGGCTCGGTCGCGACGGCGCTTTTGGCGGGGCTTGGATATGAGGTCGCCGCCGTGACCGGGCGGCCAGAGGCGGCGGATTATCTGACGGGGCTTGGCGCCAGCCAGATCGTGGCACGCTCGGACATTAACGAGGTGACAAAACGCCCGTTGGAGGCTGAAACCTGGGCAGGATGCATCGATGCGGTGGGCGGTGATATGCTGGCGCGGGTGTTGGGCCAGATGAAATATGGTGCCAGCGTCGCGGCTGTGGGCCTTGCGGGGGGCATGGGATTACCGGCGACGGTTATTCCGTTTTTGCTGCGCGGCATTAATTTGCTGGGGATAGACAGCGTGATGCAGCCCTATGACAACCGAGTGCGGGCATGGGCGCGTCTTGCGCAGGACCTGCCGATGAACAAGCTGGAAGCCATGATCCAGCCTGCGGTTCTGGCTGATTTACCTGCATTGGGGCGTGATATCCTGAAAGGCCAAATCAAGGGCCGAGTCGTGGTGGATGTGAATGGGTAAGCCATCCATCAAGCGGGATAAAATTGTGATCTGACAAGATTATTTGGGTTTGTTTAAAAACATGCCCTCATAATTGCGCGGTATAAACGCCGATTTTAAGCGGCATTTTCGCAGGCTCATCGCCAAACCGTTCCTTTAGGCGCA
>CAZSSS010000365.1:0-2448 GCA_964609255.1 uncultured Rhodobacterales bacterium | reverse complement strand
AACCGTAGCCGTGAAACGATTACCCGCATCTTTGCCGATGTTTACAACAATCTGGCCCGCACTGGTAAATTTGATGGCATTGCTGAAAATATTGTTGAAAATCCTCTGAAAGCTCAGGGCACCGATTTCTGGTTTCAAATCAGCAATATTATCAAATTCGAATTTCAGTTCGATGTCTTTTGCCAATGCCTCACCATGCCATCGATGGCGCAGATTTCGCAAAGCCGGTTCAAGTTTGACAAAGCTGGCGCTATCGCCCTCCGGCTTGTCCCCGTTTATAATTTCCCGGGCACCATCCAGCAGATTAAGCAACATATTGGCCGCTGATTTTGTGCGTTTATAATGGGCCATGTTGTTTTGTGAAAATTCGTCTGAATCCAGCAAAGACAAGCCGCCCAGAACCCCGCTCAAAGCTGAACGCACATCATGCGCCAAAAGCTTTTCGCTGCGGGATCTTTGTGTTGACATGTCCATCGACAATGATTTTTCCGGTGTTGCCATTTGATTTCCAATTAAGTCAAAAACGAGTTTTATGCGCGCACAAGTTGAAATACAGCCTTAATATGCTAAATTCGTTAGCAAATTATGACGCGATATCACGCACAACGATGCCAATTTTTTCCGATATCTGGTTCGGAATGGGAATCGCTGAGTCGAAAATATCCTGATTTATCGGTCGACCGATCGCAATGATTAACGCAGCCGGGTGTTTTTTATGCAATTTCTCAACGCGTTCCGCTTCGTCAAGCCCGCCGGTTTCGAACAGAACTACATGAACATTTTCAGGTATTTCAGACGTTACAAATTCAATCGGCGACCCGCGCAATGCTGTTTTACAGATGGTTTCCATAACATCAGACGACATATCCAACAGCACATTGACCTTGCTGAGGCGTTGCCGGGAAACCGGGATATGGACCGACAAGACAATCTTTTCACCCTCCGAAGGTCGAAGCACCAGCTCCCCTCCCATTTTGGCGATAAGCCCCCGCGCAACAGCAGGCCCAAGCGCTTCGGCGGCGAAACTTTCAGGGTTATCAACCCGGCCACCAAGCACCAGATCAGGCGTCCAGGATTTACTGTTATTGCTATAGCTAAATGAAATCTTGGCGGTCAACATATCCTCGGTTGCTGCCAGATTAATGTTAAGATCGCGCACCCCGGCAAGATCGATAAAATAGCTAGCCAGTTGGGCGTATATCTGTTTAAGCCGCCGGAAATCCGAATTCACCCGTGTCGGGCCTGAATTATCCAAGGACACATCGAAATCTATGCCCGCGCGGCGCGCCTCGGGGCCGAACATGTCTTGCAACGCGTCCGCCAGTAAAGCCACCTCGAATGATTTGATTTCAAGCAAAATATCATCGTTCTGCAAAGCCGAAAAATCCAGAATATCCGTCAGCATGCTGATCATCTGGTTGGCCGAGCGTTCCGCCTGACCAATTATATGCGCCTGAGGCTCCGTTGTTTTGCTTTGTTTAAGTAACGCCAGCAACCCAAGGACCCCGTTCATCGGCGTGCGCAGTTCGTGGCTCATCATGGTCAGGAATCTGGTCTTGGCCTGACTGGCTTTTTGGGCAATATCTGCCAACACTCTGTTGCTTTCCGCCAGAATTCTGAACCGGCGGCCCTGCCACATGCTGTAGACAAGGGCCAATAGCAAAAAACCCACCGAACTAATACTTAAAGAAAGCGTTGTATTCGCGCTGCGACGCAGATCCATAAGAATTTCTGCAAGAATCCGTTCTTCACCAATAAATATTGCTTTGCTCAGTTCCCGCAGCTCCCCCAGAAAAGCATCAAAAATGTGGAATATTTCTTCCACTTCATGTGAGTCCAGCAA
The DNA here is from genome assembly GCA_964609255.1 of uncultured Rhodobacterales bacterium. Lineage (GTDB taxonomy): Bacteria > Pseudomonadota > Alphaproteobacteria > Rhodobacterales > Rhodobacteraceae > UBA3077. Next base: position 605 of record CAZSSS010000365.1, on the reverse strand, counting down.
CTCGATTGTTTCAATGGCCCCAGCCCGGTTCTGTATTTCTTCAAACAGGCGGTTAACGATACCGGTTTGGGCATCATATTCCCGCAGTCGAGCGCCAACCCGTCCGCGACCAAAAACTGCGGCCTTGCTCCATAATATATCAAACCTTTGATTGATTTGCTTGGGCGAAACAGCTGCTTCTTCGCCATGGTTGAAATGGTCAGCTTCATAGGCGTGCAGCGTTTGCACAAAACGTAACAGCTCCACCTCCAACCGCATCGAGGGCCAGGAAATATTTTCCTGACTCGCCTTATCCAGATTAGAGAGGTCATTCTTGAACGAGAAAAATCCGAAACCCGCAAGGCTAACGGTGACGGCAAAAAAGCCGACAAAAACCAGATTAGTTATCGTTTTTTTCTTGAGCATTTATCTGACTTCCACGCTCACCAGTTGCCAAATCTGGTATTGGTTAAAAATTGGGTCATTTAGTTCAGGAACATCGGTTAGCGGGTAAACAACCCAGATCGGGCCTTTGTCACGGCTTGAAAACCGCGTCCCGTCTGCTGAATGTGCAAAAATAACGTCATATTTCAAAAAATTCTCGATCGGCGTTTCAACCGAATAAT
>CAZSSS010000364.1:0-2452 GCA_964609255.1 uncultured Rhodobacterales bacterium | reverse complement strand
CCAAAGCTGTCAGCCGCCATCTGGAAATCAGCCGCACCACCAGCAGCATATTTAACGCCAACCGAAATCAGGTTCAGGCCGATGGTCAGGATCACCAGACCCGTTACCAGTGGCGGAAACAAAAACCGGATTTTTCCGATCACTGTTCCCAGTGCAAAATGAAAGAAACCGGCTATGATGATGGCCCCCATCAACGCATCCATTCCATATGTTTCTGTGACGATGACCATCACCGTTACAAAGGCAAAACTGGTGCCTTGCATGATGGGTAAGCGCGCGCCGATCGGCCCAAGGCCGATGGTTTGAAACAAGGTTGCAACCCCGGCAAATAGCATGGCCATTTGCACAAGATAGGTCATATCGGTGCCACCAAAGGCAAATCCGGCAGCCCCGGCGATGATAATTGCGGGCGTAACATTTGACGCAAACATCGCCAAAACATGTTGAAGCCCAAGCGGCACCGCCTGCATTAGCGGCGGTGTTTTATTCGGATCGGAAAAATCCCCTGAAATATCTGACATATCTTCCCTCTTGCTTTTGCGCTCGTTGGCGCAGGTTTATTTGACCTTTTGATCAATCATAGGCAAGTATTCGCCTAAACCACAAGATATAGCAAGAATTTTATACATTCCCCTTGAATTAGTAAATTACACTATAGGTAGGCCTTTAGCATACACAGCTTCTATTGCCCGGTCATCGCCAAGCATAATTGTGGGGAAAATGACCTGCCAAAAATCTTCGGCGCGGGCGACCCGTTGTTTGATAACCGGGGTTGAGGCCATGTTGATGACAATAATATCGGCCTCTCGACCGGCCACAAGATTACCGATTTTGTCGCCAACCTGTAACGCATCAGCGCTGCCTTGGGTGGCCATCCACAATAATTGCGCCGGATGCAGGGCATCGCCGCGCAACTGGCCAATTTCATAGGATGCAGCCATGGTGCGCAGCATGGAAAATGACGATCCGCCGCCAATATCTGTGCCCAATCCGGTGGGGATTTTCATATCATGGCTACGTTTGGCGTTAAACAATCCCGACCCGATAAAGGTATTTGAGGTGGGGCAATGGGCCAAGCTGCTGCCGTTGTCACGCAGCGCATCCCATTCCCGGTCAGACAGGTAAATAGAATGCCCAAGCACCGCACCGGGGCCGGTCAGGCCAAAATGCTCATAAACGGCCAGATAATCCTGTTGGTCGGGAAATAATTCCCGCACCCAGGCGATTTCCTCAGATTGTTCTGACAGATGGGTTTGCATCAGGCAATCGGGGTATTCAGCCCAAAGCGCACCTGCGGATTCCAGCTGTGTTTCGGTTGAGGTCGGGGCAAAGCGTGGGGAAATCACATAAGATAACCGGTCGATATTATGCCATTTTTGCAGCAAGGCCTTGCTGTCATCATACCCCGATTGCGCCGTGTCACGCAGGCCGTCGGGGGCGTTCCTGTCCATCATGACCTTCCCCCCCAGCATCCGCAATCCGCGTTTTTGGGCAGCCTCAAAATACGCATCCACGCTTGTGGAATGAATGGTGCAATAGGCGCAAGCGGTTGTAATACCGTTGGAAATATTCAAATCCAGATAGGTCTCGGCCACCTGATCCGCATAAGCCCTGTCATGAAATCGGGTTTCTTCGGGAAAGGTATAGGTATTCAACCAGTCAATCAGCCGTTTGCCCCAACTGGCGATAATCGCGGTTTGGCTATAATGGGCATGGGCATCAATGAACCCCGCCATAATCAGGCTGTCACCATGATTTACGATTTCAGCATCGGGATGGGCCGCGCGCAAAACATCCGCATTGCCAACCGCGCGGATATATCCAGCATCAACCAGCACCGCACCTCGGCGTTCATGTTTGACAGCGTCAGAAACCGGCACATGCCACGGATTCGCGGTGAACGAGAGGGTTTGCCCCAGCAATAACTGTGTCATCTATTTTCCTGTAGTTTTTCCCCAGATTACAAATACCCGATGCAATTGCAATCAGCAGGTTGTATAGAATAGCAACTATTTTAGCGAGGGCAGCATGATGGATCATCAAATCACCGAATTTGAGCAAGATAACGAATATGCCCTGAATGCAGATTTAATAGACGCCATTCTTGAGGCGGTTCGCGAAGGCCTTCAAGGCCGGTTGATTACCTTGCTTGAGCCGCTGCACGAAGCCGATATCGCCGATATGCTGGAGCAAATCAGCCCGTCGGAACGCGAAAACCTGCTGCAACTTTGGGGGCACCAGATTGACCCGGAGGTGCTGTCGGAGCTGGAGGAGGGCATTCGCGATGAGGTGATGCGAGAGTTGCCCGATGACCTTTTGGCAGAGGCAGTGCGCGATCTTGATACCGACGACGTGGTTTATCTGGTGGAGGATCTGGAGGAACCGCAACAGAAAAACCTGCTGGAAAAACTGGATATTGCTGACCGGCACGCGGTTGAACAAGCCCTGACAT
>CAZSSS010000363.1:0-2462 GCA_964609255.1 uncultured Rhodobacterales bacterium | reverse complement strand
CCAGATGGCTAACGGCGAAACCACATTTATCGAGGTCATGCTTAACCAAGAACTGGGTGAGCCCTTTCGCCGCGATGCCATGACCACACCGGTTTCGGTGGCAGGTATCCGCGCGGCTGATATGATTACACAGAAGCTCAGCTAAGCCGCTTGAAATTAGGAGAGCCGCATGGCTGAACCCTCAAAATTTCTAAGCAATCGCGCGGTGATCTGCCCGCCTGATTTGTTGCAAAAAGCACAAACTCTGCCAAGCCCGCGCGTGGCGGTTGCAGGCGCGGGTGCGCCGTTGCCTATGGCAGCCGCGATGGAAGCCTGTCAAGCGAACATCATGCTACCAATTTTGGTCGGGAACCTTGCGGATATTCAGCGCGAGGCCGCAGCGCTATCTTGGGATATTTTCAACATTCAGATTATTGAGGCAAATGGCGAGGCTGATGCAGCCCTAAAAGCTGCGCAACTTTGCGGCGAAGGGGTGGCGGATGTATTGATGAAAGGCCACCTCCACACCGACGCATTTATGAAAGCCGCGTTGAACCCCGTTGCCGGTCTGCGCACCGACAGCCGTTTGGTGCATGTGTTTCATATCTCGCACCCCGATGGCGGGCGGCCAATTTTGATTTCCGACGCCGCGGTGAATGTTGCGCCGGATATGACAACCCTTCAGTCCAGCACAAAAGCAGTGGTGTCGATGCTGCACAAACTGGGAAATGCTCAGCCCCACGTGGCGTTTTTGTCTGCGACAGAGTCGCCAACCTCGTCAGTGCCCTCATCGGTTGAGGCCCGGGCGCTGTGCAACTGGGCAATTGAAAATGTGAGGGGCGCTGATTTCTCTGGCCCATTAGCGCTGGATTTAATCCTGTCGCCCGCATCCGTTGCCGTGAAAGGCATGGGACATGACCCAGTGGCCGGGCAAGCGGATGCAATCATCGTGCCTGATATTGTGTCGGGGAATGCTTTGTTCAAATCACTGGTTTACCTGTCTGGAGGTTGTGCCGCTGGCGTTGTTCTGGGCGCAAAAGTGCCTATTTTGCTGACCAGCCGCGCTGACCCTGCTGCGGCGCGATTGGCGGCAGTTGCGTTGGCCGCAGTGCTTGCCGGTTAATCTTGGCCACCGCCTCATATGATCGCAACCAAATAGGTAATGATGCCAGTTGCAAACCTTTAATGGGTATGTGATCTGGAGTCAGAATGGTCTGCACCATGGATTATAAAAGCCGTTGACATATTCGAAGATGGCGATCTCGGCGTCCCTGCATGGTTTGCTCGAATTGCGTCAAACCAGCTCTGCTTTAATTGTCTAAAAGAAGGATTTTATTGCAGCCCACAGGCCACTTTGGGTAGGTTTTAACGGGCATGTCGAGAGGGCGGTGCGCGTATGCTCCATTTGCCTTGTTCAACATGACAGCAATCGTTACAGCGTTGCGGCCTATGCTTGCGGGCCTATACTGGGTGGGTTGTTCTGGTTGCCGACAAAACGATCATCGCCGAACACAAACGCTGGTTTACAAAGAACATAGTTACTTCGATCCTTGACACTATGTATCGCTTCTGTTGCGCACAAACAGCCGCGTTTATAAGCCGTAAACGCAAGAAAAGCCAAAGCTGGGTCAGATTTTAACGCACATTGACAGTCAACTCCAAAACCCGAAGGCCTCGGTGTGAGATGATGCGGAAATTGTCGGTTACTTTACCGCGGCAATTTGTGCCATTTTCGAAGGATTGTTTCGCGGAAAAATGCGGGGATTGGTGCTGCCATTGGGGAAAACCTGTTGTAGCTGACGTGGGCCTGCATTAATAACGCCTGTGAACAATTGGGCGCTTATCCAAAAAGTTAAGCAAAATGCAATAAAAAGAAAACGATTATCATAGTTTGGTAACTACCGTTACCAACACCTGCAAATCCTCATCTGTTGTGCGGTGGTTGGTGATATTCACCCGTATCGCCAGCCGCCCATCTATTCGCGTTGTGGAAGGCACAGCAATGCCGTCCTCCTGCAAGCGCAGCACTATTTCTTCGTTGAGCGCATCACTGCCGATATGGCGAAAACACACGATTTGCATGGCCACGGGGGCAACCATTTCCAGTTTGGGATGATCCAGCACCAGCCGTTCCAGCAGCTTTGCCTGTTCCAGATTGCGCGTTATCGCCTGCCCTAAGCGTTCAACGCCGTGTTCATGGATCTGCGCCCAGATTTTCAGTGCTCGAAACCCGCGCGACAATTCCGGCCCGTATTCCACCGGCCACGGGTTGCCTGCGGCAAGGCCTCGGGTAGCGGGGGCCAGATAATCTGGCCGGTCAGAAAAGGCTGCGCGGTGCAGGGTCTCATTGCGGATCAACACAAAGCCCGCGTCATAATTCACGTGCAACCATTTATGAAAATCAAACGCCAGTGAATCAGCGCGGGGTAATCCCGCCAGTTTTGGCCGCAAAACATCCGAGAGCATCCCCGCTGCGCCAAACG
>CAZSSS010000362.1:0-2465 GCA_964609255.1 uncultured Rhodobacterales bacterium | reverse complement strand
ATATGGGTTACCGCAGACCTTGCCAAGCTTATATCGGCGGTAAACCGTATTGCCAAAGCAGCCGGAGATTCGCTTTGCAACCGCGCCAGATCAGCGAAAACAAGCTTTTTATGCATGGCTTTTTGAAGGTCGGTTTCCGCACCTGCCAGCGCGGAATTTGTTCGGGTCATGAAAAAATATGTGCAGATACCCTTGGTTGACGTAAGCGCAAGGATGATAAGGGGGCCCCACCAAATCACGCTGGTGCTGCCTGTTTCAAACCCTTGCATGACCAGTTGAATGCCTTTGGCATACCCCGCTGAGGTCAGCGCGCCGATCAGCATCGCCAAAAACCCGGCGGCGACCATCTTGCGGTATTTCAACAACCATTCGCGCCAAAAACGCTTATAGGGGCCAGAATTATTGGATACCATTAATATGTGCTCCGAATATTTTACTTAGACCTGTTTAAGGGCTGGCACGCCATCACACAAGCAATGCAATTTGGGCTTTCCTCTCGCATTAATTTCGATATCCTGTCAAAAAGTTTCAGGAGAACACGATGACATTTTCCAAAGGGCGAGACTTGTTCATGACCCCCGGCCCATCGGTAATGCCCGATGTTGTGCTGAACGCCATGCACCGGGCTGCACCCAATATTTATGAGGGTGAGCTGGTTGGTATCACCGACAGCATTCTGGCTGATCTGAAAACCATCGCGGGCACCGACGGGCAGGCCGCGATCTATATTTGCAACGGCCACGGCATATGGGAGGCCGCGCTGGCCAATGTGCTGGCCCCGGGTGATTACGTGCTTAACCTGATGACAGGCCCATTCGCCACCGGCTGGGCTGACGTGGCCAATAAGATGGGGATCCATACCGAATTTCTTGAATTTGGTGCCTCGCCTGTGGTGGATGGTGGCGTAATCGCAGCGCGCCTGAAACAGGACCATACCCATCAGATCAAGGCGGTTATGCTGACCCATACCGATACTTCCAGCAGTGTGTGCAATAATGTTTTGGCCGTGCGCCGCGCGCTTGATGCGTGTAACCACCCGGCATTGTTGCTGACTGACTGTGTGGCCTCGTTTGGCTGTGAGCGTTTTGAGATGGACAACTGGGGTGTTGATCTCGCCATCACCGCCTCACAAAAAGGTTTGATGACCCCGCCGGGGCTGGCCTATTTATTCTTTAACGAAAAAGCGGCGGCGGTGGCGCGCAAAACCCCCGTCAGCTCAGCCTATTGGGATTGGGACCCCCGCATAAACGGAGAGCGGTTTTATCAAAAATTCTTTGGCACCGCCCCGACCCATCATTTGTTTGCGCAACGCGCGGCACTTGATCTGATCATGAACGAGGGCCTAGAGGCCGTTTGGCATCGCCACGCCACATTTGCCCGCGCCATCTGGGCCTGCATTGACGCATGGGCGCAGGCCGGCCCGCTGCGTTTTCATATCGAAAATCCGGAGCATCGTTCAAATGCTGTCACAACAATTATTGCCAAAGGTATCGATTGCAGCGCCCTGCGCACTTGGTGCCAAGACCAAGCAGGGTTGACCCTTGGCATTGGTCTTGGCTTTGACAGCGATGAATTGATGGGCGGCAAAAGCGTGTTTCGCATTGGCCATATGGGGCACCTGAACCCGGTCATGGTGCTGGGCGCACTGGCCACCATTGATGCCGGGCTAAAAGCCCTGAAAATCCCCCATGGCAACGGTGCCCTAAGCGCCGCCAGCCAGGTTATCGCAACCGCCTGACCCAAATGCCTCGCTTAAGCCGAGCGAAGCGAGGCCACCGCCCAAGGATCCCCCATGTGCCGCGGAGCGGTGCGTGAGGGATCGAGGGCAGCCCCTTTTCTACAGTGTATTCACGCGCCTTGACGTTACCTACATGGGTCATTATGTAACCCTTAGGTGTCATCAAGATGCCTATATGTCTCATATGCTCAACAGAAAGAATTCCAATATGGCCTTATTCAATCGAATAAAATCTGACTTTTCAGATTTCTATCTTAACATTATTCCCTTTGGCATGTTTATGGTTTCCATTGCTTATGCAGGCGAATCCATCAATACCTATACCAATGACCGCTGGGAAAACCTGTTTGAAATTTTCCAGATATTTTTTGCGGTGACCATTATTCTGGTGGGAATTCCTGCCTCGATTTATAATGTTATCCTCGAAATCAGAAAAAAGAAAGCGGGCGTTCAATCTGGTGAAACCGGCTTTGTTCAGTCGATTTATAATGCCACTGCAGCGCGCAGTTTTAGTTTTGTTTTCATTCTGCTGCTAATCACCGAACAGCTTGGCCCGCGGATTTTCCCGGCACAGCAAGCTGCATTTTTTCTTGAGGCGGTGATCTCGGCCAGCTTGATGTTTTTTGCGGTTGCGTTCTGGGTTGAAATGGCCAAATCGGGTGATGCTGATGGCTGATAAGCTCAACAATCGTATCCGGGTTTTTCGGGCAGAACAAAAGATGAGCCA
>CAZSSS010000361.1:0-2481 GCA_964609255.1 uncultured Rhodobacterales bacterium | reverse complement strand
AGAGGCCAGCGCCATAACCGATGTTATCAAACGTCTGGCCATGGCCGCGCCCGATGTCGGGTTTGTGTTGCGCGATGTTTCCAAAGGCGGTGCGGGCCGGGTTATGTTCCGCGCGGATCCCGAACTTGGCGCATTTGCCCCCGCACTTGGCTGTCGGTTACGCGGTATTCTGGGGGCGGATTTTATGGATAACGCCCTGGAAATCAACGCTGAGCGTGAGGGTATTTTGCTAAGCGGTTTTGCCGCGTTGCCCACATATTCGCGTGGTGCTGCGGTTTCGCAGTTCTTTTTTGTGAATGGCCGTCCGGTGCGTGACAAACAGTTTCTGGGTGCTCTGCGCGCCGCATATTCGGATTTTCTGAGCCGTGATCGCCACCCCGCAGCGGTGCTGTTTTTGTCATGTGATCCCGAACTGGTTGATGTCAATGTTCACCCCGCCAAATCCGAAGTGCGCTTTCAGCAGCCCGCAACAGCGCGCAGCCTGATTGTGTCGGGCCTGCGCGCGGCGCTGACAGATGCGGGGCATCGGGCCTCCAGCACGGTGGGGCAGGAAACCTTGCAGGCGTTTCAGGCCGAACCGCTGTATCAACAAGGCGCGACCCAGCACCGCCATTTTATCACCCCAACCATGACGCCCGGTGGCTTTGCCGAAAGCACAGATTGGCATTCCGGCCGGGTTGAACCAGCCCAAGCCGCTGAAATCCGCGACCAGATGCACCTGCCGCTGGGAGCGGCGCGCGCCCAGTTGCATGAAAATTATATTATTGCCCAAACCGAAACCGGCATGGTTATTGTTGACCAGCATGCCGCCCATGAACGCCTGGTTTATGAGCGGTTGAAAAAACAAATGGCGCTGAAATCGGTGCCAACCCAAGTGCTGCTTATTCCGGAAATAGTGGAGCTGTCAGCGCAGGACCAACAGCGTATACTAAACGCCGGGCCTGATCTGGCCGCGCTGGGTCTTGTGATTGAAAACTTTGGTGACAGCGCGGTTTGCGTGCGTGAAACTCCGGCAATTCTGGGCGAAATCAACGCGGCAAACCTTGTGGCGGATATCTGTGATGAGCTGTCACAGGCCGCAGACAGCCGGATTGTCAAAGACAAGATCGACGCCATTTTAAGCCGTATCAGCTGCCATGGCTCTATTCGGTCTGGCCGCCGTATGACGGCTGATGAAATGAACGCTCTTTTGCGCGAAATGGAGGCAACGCCCCATTCCGGCCAGTGCAATCATGGCCGCCCGACATATGTGGAACTGGCACTGAACGATATTGAGCGGCTGTTTGGCCGTCGCTAAACCGCGGCGCGTAGGTGATTCTGCGAATCGGGGGGTGATTCCACGTGGTTACACAGAAAATTGATAACTTTGTTGCAGATAATTGCAAATATTTCCGGGCTGGTTTTTTGTGAGAAAAATCAAGGCATTCGCAATTTATCATTAACTATAAACAGCTTAGTCCATATTTTGTTAACGTTTAGGATGGTAAGTTTAACGTTGCCTAAAAAGCGCCACCATTGCTTTCTATGCTTGGTGTCGACGTTTGTTACTATTTGATTCAGTTACGAAATTATGGTATCGCAAGCTGTGTGTATTGCCAGTTTTGGCGTGAAGACACACAAATATGGTGGTTCGACTTACTTTTTTGGAATTTATGATGAAATTTACAAGATTTATTCGCTATGCAAAAGATGAAGGTGGTGCGATTACCGCTTTTGTCCTTGTTCTGTTTCTGACGATGATTGTTGGCGGCGGGATGGGCATTGATTTCATGTATCATGAAGCTGAACGCGCGGCGCTACAAGATGCGCTTGACCGGGGCGTGCTGGCCGCGGCCTCGTTTGAGGTTGCCGATTATGAAAGCAGTAGTCCCGCTGCAAGAGACGCGTTTCTTGAAGCACGCGTTATTTCATATCTGCGCTCTAATTCGCTTTTGGCGCGCCGCAATCCCAATCTTTCGATTGATATTAGTATTTCGGAAAATGCACGCCGGATTACGGTTGACGGCGATTATGAAATTGACACGTTTTTTCTTAAGTTGATCGGCATCGATTCGTTGCGCGTTGCCGGCCACTCTTCTGCAGCAGCTTCGCGTGGCGAAGTTGAAATTTCGATGATTTTGGATAATTCAGGATCAATGAAAGGTGCCAAAATGGTCGCCTTAATTGATGCTGCAAATAACTTTGTCGATTTAATGCTTAATGAAGACACAGTTGAGCACACGACAATTTCGCTGATCCCATTTACCTCATCGGTGAATGTCGGCGCAAATTTCAGTGGCTATTATAACCTCAATAGATGGCATACGCTTAACAATTGTTTTGAATTTTCCAACGCGGATTTTAATACAACCAGCTTGCTCCCTACTGATTCCTATACCCAGTCGCAGCGTCTTTATCATGGTTGGATTAATAGCGCAAAAGCATATCAATGCCCGGATGCGCCCATATTTGCGTTTTCAAACGACAAGGCTGATTTGAATA
>CAZSSS010000360.1:524-2492 GCA_964609255.1 uncultured Rhodobacterales bacterium | reverse complement strand
CTTACCGCCGATTTATCCTGCATTATGCGCATCTTTGTGCGCTAAGCGGCGGGGTGCATGCGTTTTGCGTTGGGTCGGAATTGCGCGGGCTGACAACGCTGCGCGATGGTGCAGACAGTTTTCCGGTTGTCGAAGCATTGCGGGCCCTTGCGGCGGATGTCCGTCTGATTTTGCCCAGTGCAAAAATCAGTTACGCGGCGGACTGGTCAGAATATTTTGGCTATCAGCCTCAAGATGGCTCGGGTGATGTTTTGTATCATCTTGACCCGTTTTGGTCTGACGACAATGTTGATTTTGTCGGTATCGACAATTACATGCCGCTGTCAGATTGGCGCGATAGCGAAGACCATCTGGATGTTGAAAACGGGTCGATTTATGATCTGGATTATCTGAAAAGCAACATCATGGGCGGCGAAGGATTTGACTGGTATTACGCCAGCGATGAGGCGCGGCGATTGCAGGTTCGCACGCCGATTACCGATGGTTCTTACGGTGAAAACTGGGTGTTTCGGCCCAAAGATCTGCTGAGCTGGTGGACACGTGGCCATGCCAACCGCATTGGCGGCGTGCAAGAACCGGGATATACGGATTGGATCCCGCGCTCCAAACCGTTTTGGTTCACCGAAATTGGCTGTCCCGCAGTTGACAAAGGCACCAACCAGCCCAATGTTTTTGTGGACCCGAAATCAATGGAATCCGCTTTGCCTCATTTTTCAAATGGCGGGCGGGATGATTTTATGCAGGCACGGTATTTGCAGGCTATTTACGGGTATTGGGATGATCCGCTTAACAATCCAGAAAGCATGGAATATGTCGGACGTATGGTTGATATGTCGCGCGCCCATGTCTGGGCATGGGATGCACGACCGGCACCTGATTTTCCGTCGCGCCTGTCGGTCTGGTCAGATGGGCAGAATTTTGGCCGTGGCCATTGGATTTCAGCACGCTCCAGCGCCAATTCACTGGCCAGTGTTGTTACGGAAATATGTGCCAAGTCAAATTTGAAATACATCGATGTTTCAAGCCTTTACGGGTCTGTATCGGGGTTCGTTCTGGAACGGAACGACACCGCAAGGCAGGCGCTACAACCGTTGATGCTGGCATTCGGATTTGATTGTTTTGAACAAGACGGCAATATGGTATTTTGCAATCGCGATGGCAAAAAGGATGAAGATTTATCTGTGGACCGCATGGCGGTTGAGGGTGATGAAAATGCACTTAGCCTGACACGAAACCCGGAAAGCGAAACCGCTGCAACGGTGCGGATTGGCTTTGTTGACAGCAACAAAGATTATCAGGCCGGCGCTGCCGAAGCCGCATTTCCAGATGAGAATGAACCAAGGGTAACCGCCCATTCTTTACCAATTGCATTATCAAGCGGCACGGCAAAAACCGTGGCATCACGGTGGCTGTCTGAGGCAAGAATTGCACGCGATACGCTGGAATTCTCGCTGCCTCCAAGCCAAATGGTGTTGTCAGCCGGTGATGTTGTCGGGATTGAAACACAAGGTGTCGAAGCGCGTTATCGTATTGATCGCATTGAAGAAATGGGCATTAGAAAAGTAAACGCCACCCGCATTGAGGCAGGTGTATACCGGCCGGTTGCGAATGATGATCGCAGTAATGACCCCGGCGCGGTTATTTCCTCGGGGCCAGTATTTGCCCTGTTTATGGATTTACCATTGCTGAAAGGGACAGAAATTCCACATGCGCCCCATATTGCGGTTACTGCAACCCCGTGGCCCGGCGAAATGGCGGTATTTTCTGCGTCCGAGGATGCAGGATACAGCCTGATCGGTGGCGTCACACGCAAGGCGGTAACGGGGCAAACGCTGACTGAATTGCCCCGCTCTGCGCCTGCGCGTTGGTCCGGACAAGACCTGATCGTGCGCTTGGATGCTGGAAATTTGCAATCGCGCAGCGAAATGGATGTGCTGAACGGCGCAAATGTTGCGGCCATCCGGGGCA
>CAZSSS010000360.1:0-514 GCA_964609255.1 uncultured Rhodobacterales bacterium | reverse complement strand
ACTTCGAAGCAAGAAGTCGTTCAGCGTCTCGTCGGAAATATTCCAGTTTCAATTGGCTGAACTTTTGGCGCCAAATCAATATCGGTTATCAAAACTTCTGCGCGGGCAGGCTGGAACCGACGGAATAATGCCCGATATTTGGCCGATTGGCGCGGATTTTGTGTTGCTGGACGGGGCACCGATGCAAATGGACGTGCCGGTTGATCAACTTGATTTGGCACGTCATTACCGGGTTGGGCCAGCGTTGAGCGCTTATGACAGTGACCGGTATTTGCATTTCATAGAGTCGTTTGCCGGCGTTGGGCAACGCCCTTATCCGGTGGCGCATTTGCAAAGCGACGGCGCGCCGGATCTTGGCATTTCATGGACACGCCGAACCCGAATTGGCGGCGATAGTTGGTCAGGCAGCGATGTGCCGCTGTCAGAGGAGAGCGAGTCTTATTCTGTCAAAGTTATCAAAGCCGGCGCAACAGCGTTTGAGACAACTGTTTCGTCACCAAGCTGGATTTATTCA
>CAZSSS010000359.1:0-2502 GCA_964609255.1 uncultured Rhodobacterales bacterium | reverse complement strand
GTTTCGGTTGTGTCTTGCATGGCGCGCTCATACCGGAAACTTGAAGGATGAACAAGCAACCGCTCCCGCCCTTCGGTTGGGCCGGGCCTCGCTGCGCTCGGAGACCCGCTGCTTGCGCAGCATTAATATGGCTTTGGCATCGCGCCCTATTTTTTGTCTTTGTCGGGCACGGGATCGTATCCATCTGACCCAAACGGGTGGCATCGGCCAATGCGTTTTGCGGCCAGATAACTGCCCTTGATGGCCCCGTGTTTTTCCAGAGCTTCCATCGCATAGGCGCTGCATGTTGGTTGATACCGGCATGATCGCCCCACCCAAGGGGAACCAACCAAGCGATAGGCGCGAACCGGCAAAGATACAATAAAAGCAAGCGGCGTCATTTTTTTGCCTTTCGGGGCGCGTGGATTTTGTTAATGGCGGTTTCAAGCTGTTGAAGCATCATTTGATAATTTTGCGTTGCGGTTTCAACCCTTCGGCCAATCAGGACGTAATCCCAGCCGGAATGTCCGGCCACAGGGATTACCGCGCGGGCAATTTCGCGCAGCCGTCGCTTGGCACGGTTTCGCGCCACAGCGTTGCCAACTTTTTTGGAGCAGGTATAGCCGATGCGGATATCCGAATCAGCGGGTTCGTCATTGCGCCGTTTTCGGCCCTGTAAAACAAACCCCGCCATTGCGTGGCGTCGCCCTCGCGATGCCAACAAAAAATCGGCACGTTTTCGCAATGTGGACACAGAAAAAGACACCGCCGGAGACGCAACTCCGGCATCCTGATTTTCAGGAGCCTGTGGCGTTTCCGGCGGTGTCATAAATTATTGCCTTTAAAGTATGGCTTTTACGCCGACAATTCCTTGCGGCCTTGTGAGCGGCGCCGGTTCAGGATTTTGCGACCGTTTTTGGTGGCCATGCGCGACCGAAAACCGTGGCGGCGTTTGCGAACAAGATTGCTCGGCTGGAATGTGCGTTTCATATCATGTCTCCTAGCGTGCCACGAAACCATAAAGATTCGCAGCCAGAAATTCTTCAAGCCGTTCAATAGGCGCGTGAGGCCGGGAAGTCAATTCGGTGGCAGGCATTAATTGAAATATTCCACTATGGAAAAATCATCAAATTGAAACAAAGGCGCACAACTGATCAAGGCCGCGTGAGGGGTCTATTAATGCGCCGTAAGATACAGCAAATAGAGAAGGGCAAACGTGAGGAAGCGAAATGACGATGGTAAATCCTGAAAATGAAAAAAGCCCAATGCGGCGGATCGTGCCGTTGGGGATACTGATTTTTGCGACGGTTTTTGTCTATATCAAATTTGGCGACTACCTGTCCTTTCAGGCGCTGTCAGACAACCGTGAGGCCCTGATCCTGTGGCGCGACAGTAACTATGTGTTGGCGGTTGCAGGGTTTATGCTGATCTATATTGCGGCGGTCAGCTTTTCATTGCCGGGCGGGTTGTTTTTGTCACTTGGTGGCGGGTTTTTGTTTGGGGCTGTTGGCGCAACTATTATGGTTGTGATTGCGGCCACCATTGGGGCTACGGCAATATTTTTGGCAGCAAAAACCGGGCTTGGTGATGCGCTGCACGCCAAACTTACGGCAAATGGCGACGGTATTCTGGCCAAGATGGAAAAAGGCCTGCGAGAGAACGAGATCAGCTATCTGTTTATCATGCGTCTTGTCCCTGCTATGCCGTTTTTTGTGGCCAACCTTGCGCCCGCCTTTCTTGGCGTCTCGTTGCGTAATTACCTTTTCACCACGTTTTTTGGCATCATGCCCGGCACAGCGGTTTTTGTCTGGGTTGGGTCGGGCCTCGGGGAGGTGTTTGCCTCGGGCGGCACACCAAACCTTGGCATCATATTTGAGTGGCAGATATTGGGGCCACTATTGGCGCTCAGTGCGCTTTCAGCCCTGCCAATCATTCTGAAAATATTCAAAAAGGCTTGACCCATGAAAACAATAAAAACTGATCTGTGTATTATTGGCGCGGGTTCTGGTGGCCTGTCCACTGCGGCGGGTGCTGTGCAAATGGGCGCTGACGTGGTGCTGCTTGAGGGCGGTAAAATGGGCGGAGATTGCCTGAATTACGGCTGTGTGCCCTCAAAGGCGCTGTTGGCGGCGGCCAAGCATGCCCATGCCATGACCACCGGCGCGCCGTTTGGGATTAAACCTGTCACAGCATCGGTGGATTACGCCGCCGCCAAGGCCCATGTGGCGGGTGTGATCAACACCATCGCGCCCCACGATTCGGTTGAACGGTTTGAGGAGTTGGGCGTTAAGGTGATCACTGAATATGGCCGTTTTATTTCGCCGCGCGAAGTGCAGGCAGGGGACACCCTCATCAAGGCACGCCGGTTTGTGATCGCCACCGGTTCCAGCCCGTTTGTGCCGCCAATTCCCGGCCTTGATACGGTGCGCCATTATACGAATGAGGATATTTTCCAGCTAATGGAAAAACCGGACCACCTGATCGTGATCGGTGGCGGCCCGATTGGCATGGAAATGGCGCAAG
>CAZSSS010000358.1:0-2514 GCA_964609255.1 uncultured Rhodobacterales bacterium | reverse complement strand
CAAAATTGTCGTTTTCCGACAAAAATCCATAACCGGGATGGATAGCTTCGGCGCCGGTGATTTCACACGCAGAAATCAGGTTTGGAATTGACAGATAACTGTGGGTGCCCGCAGCGGGGCCAATACAAACGCTTTCATCCGCCATGCGCACATGCATCGCATCTGCATCAGCGGTGGAATGCACCGCCACCGATTTAATGCCCATTTCACGACAGGCACGAATGACGCGCAGCGCGATTTCACCACGATTGGCGATCAGGATTTTGTTAAACATACAACCCGCCTATTCAATGATAACCAATAATGTGCCAAATTCGGCAGCGCCGCCATCCTCAACAAGAATGCGTTTAACGGTGCCCGATGACGGGGCCGGAATTTGGTTCATGGTTTTCATGGCTTCGATTATCAAAATGGTGTCACCTTCTGAAACTTTGTCGCCAACCGAAACAAATGGAGGTTTGCCCGGCTCTGCCGCCAGATAAATTGTGCCAACCATCGGAGAGGTAACCGCGCCGGGATGGCTTGCGGGATCCTCGGTTGCGGCGGGTGCCACAGCGGCCGCTGGTGCCGCTGCAATTGGCGCGGCGACCGCAATCGGGGCCACGGCTGCAACGGCTTGAACGGTTCGGCCCACCCGCACGTCGATTGTATCGTTTTCGCCGTATTCCCGGCGCACTTCGATTTCTGTCAGGTCATTTTCACGCAATAGCTCTGATAATGCCTTGATAAATTCAACGTCTGAATCGAGTTTTTTCGTGCTCATAATATCCCTCAATTGTTTTTGCCGGCCACGCCGGAATGGTATGATCCATTCCCGTATACGCCCATCGGGCATGTCTGAAAAGCGCCGTTTCGCAGTTCGATGATGATAATGGGGTAATTAAACCGCAAAACCGCCTAATTTAACGAGGCCCGCAGCTGATCCACCAAAATCTGCATCTGAGGTTGTGGCAGATAACCGCGCAGCATATCCCCCCCCAGCACAAAAGTTGGCGTGCCATTAATGGCCATGCGCTGGCCAAGCAGCCGAGTGGATTGCACAATCTGCGTTACCAATGCTGCATTCAGCATTTCCATCATTTGCGCAGCATCCGCACCGGATTCTGTTGCCAGTTGCGTCAGCGTTTCCTCGTTTATCGGGCCATCAAAACGCATTAATGCATCGCTAAACCGGCCATAAACCTCAGCGCCGTCATTCACCAAAACTGACACCGCCGCCCGAGACGCAAGGGTGCTTTCCGCCCCCAAAATCGGGTATTCTTTGACAACAAGACGGATGTCGGGGTTGGCGTCAAGCAGGGCTTGCACTTCGGGATGGGCGCGTTTGCAAACTGCGCATCTGTAATCCAAAAATTCAACCATCAGGATTGACCCATCGGGGTTGCCAGCAACATATGAAAACCCGTCATAAAACAGATCTTCGGCAAATTCTTGCACCAAGCGAACGTCATTCGCGACAGATTCTTGTTGCTCGCGTTGTTTAAACACCGTGATCGCCTCTATGATCACTTCGGGATTGCTCAGCAAATAATTGCGCACCGCCGCCCCGAAAACCGCCGCTTCTTCGGCCGTCATATCATCCAGATTGGTGATGGATTGTGCAGGGGCAAGCCCCGCAAACAAGAACAAAGAAAGCGAAAGCAGCAGGGATTTCATTCGGATAACCTTTTGTTGACAATGCGCAGAAAGCTGCGCCAATTACTGTGCGCAGTAAGGAGTATTTTTATGCGGATTTCAAGCCGGGGTGAGGTTGATCCCTTTATTGTGATGGATGTTATGGAATCGGCGCGAAAAGCCGAGGCCAGCGGTGAAAATATCATCCACATGGAGGTAGGGCAGCCCGCCACCGGTGCCCCCAAACCCGCGATTGAAGCATTGGCAAAACAAATGCAAAGCGCGGCACTTGGTTATACGGTTGCGTTGGGTCTGCCGTTGCTTCGTGCGCGAATTGCGCAGCTTTACCATGATTGGTATGGGGTAACATTAGCCCCCGAACGGGTCGTGATCACATCCGGGTCATCTGCCGGATTTCTTTTGTCATTTATCAGCTTGTTTGAAACCGGTGAAAAAGTCGCCATTGGTGATCCGGGTTACCCGAGTTATCGCAATATTCTTAAATCATTGGGCCTTAATCCTGTGCGCATTGAAACCCATGCAAAAGCACGGTTTCAACCCCGACCCGCAGATTTAGACGGTGTTGATCTGCAAGGATTACTGGTCGCCAGCCCATCCAACCCCACCGGCACAATGCTTGGGAAACCCGAGATCTCCGACCTTATTGCGGCATGTAACACCCGCAATATTGCCTTTATTTCTGATGAGATTTACCACGGTATTGATTACGGAAAACGCGCAGTTTCGGCGCTTGAAATCAGCGATGATGTCTATGTCATCAATTCGTTTTCCAAATACCATTCCATGACAGGCTGGCGCGTGGGCTGGATGGTGGTTCCCCAAAACGGCCTAATCGGCCCGAACATGAGATTCCGGCCAACTTGAGGAACACAAGCGGAA
>CAZSSS010000357.1:0-2528 GCA_964609255.1 uncultured Rhodobacterales bacterium | reverse complement strand
AGCTGCTTTCTGATAAGACATGGGTGCTTTTGGATTTTCTAACCCAAGTGATCACCCAGAACAATCGCCGTATCCATTTGCGTTGAGCCTCTCGCACCGGTTGCGCAATAACTGCCGTTCAAACCGGTGCGAGCCTTGGCTGTTATGTTCTTATATCCGAATACGCCCGAATTGCTGCGCAAAGATAGGCTGTGAAACCCGCTCCGATCAATTCATAGCGTTCACGAAATTCGGGGCTTGCCTCATACATTTGTGCCAGCCCCACATGTGCCTGTGCGCTGCATTCGCGCCCCCACATACCCGAAACCCAAATGCGATGACGTTTCAGCAAATCCGCATTTGTAGGGGCATTGGCCGCAACACCCGCTGTCATATTGGCCGCCAGTGCCGTTTTAATGCGTTCCAGTTCCGCCATATCATGTGCGATATCGGATTTGGATTTCTTGGCGTTATGCATTTTGCCAATCTTAACATTTGCAGCCATTTCAGGGCTTTGGCTGGAAAGCTTTGCTTCATGCTCGGCCTGCTTTTCTTTTGAAAAACCTTTATAAAGGTCTTGCGCGTTCATTTTTCTGTCTCCTTTTATTTCAGCAATCGTGCGGTCGATTGTTGCCATAAGGGTGCGATGATGTTTCATTTGGTCAGTCAGCTTGATCTTATGGTTTTGCAAAGCATCCAGAGGGTCAAACGCCGGATTATCCAGCAATTGACCGATTTCCGCCAACCCCATGCCAAATTCACGATAAAACATTATTTGCTGCAATCGCAGTTGTTGCGCCTTACCGTAATAACGATACATATTCGCGCCAATATGTGCAGGTTTAAGCAACCCGATCTGGTCGTAATGGTGTAATGTCCGAACAGACACCCGCGCCATATCCGCCGTTTCTTTGATTGTAAAATTGCTCATTTCTGCACCTCCGCGACTCATCTTTTAGGGTATCACGCGGCGTCAGGGTCAAGGGGGTTAGTCGAATTCATCGTCCAACCCGCCCCGCGCGATGTCGCTGGACAAAAGCCGCCAGCTATCGGTGCAGTTTTGGATTGCCACGCTAATCGGAACCGGCGTTAGCTTTCCCTTGACGGTTTTGACCATGCTCAGCCGCTCCAACTTGGCAATTGCATCATCGATTTCAAAATCAATCACCACGTCGAATTTTTTCTTGAACCAGGTTTCTATTTTCGCGTCCAGCTCCGGTTGGGTTAGTGCCTTGCCTTCAAAATGAAGCAGGGCATAAGCCAAAAAGGCTTCTTTGACCTCTGCATCCTCAGAGGCGGCGATCAGATAATCAAAGCAGCCCGCGTTGTTGTTCATTTTGTTGAATTGCGCGTTATGCGAGACCTCTTTTTGGTGGCGCAATGAATGGCGATCATAGCTTGTCCATTGGCGCACACCAAGCCCGATAACCGCCGCCAGAACCGCACCGGCCGCCAAACCTTTTTTCAATGTATCATCTTCAACAGTGCCCGAAATACCCAAATAAGCGCTGGAAACCAGCAAAAGCACGGTTACCGACGGAATTATTTTTAACAAAAGCGGAATGATCGCCACGGCGGCGGGGACCGAGATCATCAGTTTTCGTGCTATTCCCAATGCGGCCTGTGCATTTGGATAAAGCGATTTTATATCGCCCACCGGAATGTCACGGAACAGTTTAAGATAAGCGGCACCCGCGCGTAATTTGCTTTGTTTCAGTTTTTTTGGGGGCGCAGCCAGGCTGGGGATCATGCAGAAAACCACGTGGTCAAAGGTTTCCACCTCTATTTCTTTGCGTTTCAGACCAAACCAGATAGGCACCATAAATTTTTTCAATCGGCGGCCACGAGCATAGAATTGCACATCGGAAAATACTTCTTTCGCGACTTTGATTATGGCTTGCACGCGGCCTTCTTGGGCGTCGGCCTCCTCAATCTCGTCCTCTGACAGGTTGCGAAAATTCGCGGCGACAAGGATTTTTTTTAACTCCTCCAAGAATGCATTGCGGTCGTGCAGGCTGGACATCAGCGCGTCTTTGCCCGGATTATCCGGGTTCAGTTCGACATATAATTCTTTAATATGTTCAGAGCTGGCAAAAAATTCGACATGAAACAACAAGGCCAGCCAGCGGATCAGCTCCGCCATCGGTTTGCGGTCATTGGTGGCCAATTCTTGATCTTTTAGAATTGCCGCAACGATTTCTGATTTTCGCACCGGAATGTAATAGTCAAACTGTTCTGGGTTGGTGTTCATGGCGCATCTTCAACCGGTGGGCCAAAGCGTGTCAATATCTTGCTGTTGATCTGGTCGCGGGTTTGGCGGTATGCAGCCAGTTTTTCGTTTCGTGTGCGGCCAAAATCCGTAGGGTCCAATATTGGCCAATATTCGACCTCCAGCGCGAAATAACGGGTGTATTCAAGCGCCGCGCGTTGGGCGGCGGGGGACAGGGCGATAATCAGGTCATAACCATCAATCTGGTCGCCCCATTCCTCCATTTCCTCAAACGATCTTGCTCTGTGCTTTGAAAGGGTTACGCCGATTTCCTCACACA
>CAZSSS010000356.1:0-2535 GCA_964609255.1 uncultured Rhodobacterales bacterium | reverse complement strand
TCGCCTTTGCCCAGCAATTGTTCTGCGCCCATTTCGCCCAGCACCGTGCGGCTGTCGATTTTTGAGGTCACCTGAAACGAAATCCGGGTTGGAAAGTTGGCCTTGATGGTGCCAGTAATCACATCCACCGAGGGGCGCTGCGTGGCCATCACCAGATGAATGCCCGCCGCCCGTGCCATTTGCGCCAATCGCTGGATGCAGGCCTCTATTTCTTTGCCCGCGACCATCATCAGGTCGGCCATTTCATCAACGATAATGACAATATAGGGCATTTTTTCCAGCGTATATTCCTGAGTTTCAAACACCGGGTCGCCGGTTTCGTCATCAAATCCGGTTTGAACGGTGCGGGTGAATGCTTCATCTTTGGCGATGGCCTCAGCCACGCGGCCATTAAACCCGTCAATATTGCGCACGTTCAGTTTGGACATCTTGCGATAGCGTTCTTCCATTTCCGCCACCGCCCATTTCAGCGCCACAACCGCCTTTTTCGGGTCGGTCACCACGGGGGAAAGAAGATGCGGAATGCCGTCATAAACCGACAGTTCCAGCATTTTTGGGTCAATCATAATCAGGCGACAATCCTCGGGGGGCAGGGCGTAAACCAGCGACAGGATCATGGTGTTGATCGCCACTGATTTGCCTGAACCGGTGGTGCCTGCAATCAGCAAATGCGGCATACGCGCAAGGTTTGTAACCACGGGCTCGCCGCCGATATCTTTACCCAAAGCCAACGGTAATTGATGGTTGCTGTCGCCAAAGGCCTTGGCTGAGAATATTTCCCGCAGCAAAACCGTTTCGCGATTTTCATTGGGCAATTCAATACCAATAACCGTGCGTCCGGGAATGGTGGAAACCCGCGCGGAAAGCGCAGACATTGACCGCGCGATGTCGTCAGCCAAACCGATAACGCGGCTGGCTTTCAGGCCGGGCGCTGGTTCAAGTTCATACATTGTTACCACCGGGCCGGGGCGCACCCCGATAATGTCGCCTTTGACCCCGTAATCATCCAGCACGGTTTCCAGCATACGGGCATTGGCGTTCAACGCGTCCTCCGACAGGTGGTGGCGGATTATTTTTGAGGGGCTTTCCAGCAAAGAAAGCGGTGGCATTTCATAACCATCGGTTTTTGGTTCCAGACCTAATGTCGGCTGTTCCTCGGCTTTGGCGCGGCTGCTTTTGGTGGCGGGTTTGCTGCTGGGGTATTTAACAACCGGTTCAGCGGGTTTGGGGCGCGACATGTCGGGGCTGGGCTGATCTGAGCGGCTAGCCCCGCCCAATGCCGGATAATCCGCTGGTGGGGATTGCACGTTGTCGTCTAACACTTCGTTTTGGGGCAGCGTATTGGCAAGCCTTGAGATCAGGGCCTCCTGTTCTGACTTGCCCTCGGATGAATTTTGACCCTTGAGGGTATCAAGCCGTTCCCCGAACCGACCAGCGCTTGCGCTTTTCTCGGCTTTTTCGGCGGCTTTCTGGGCCAGACGTTTTCCCCGCGCGGTTTTGGCGGCGGTTATGCCAGCCACGCCCGCAGCGCTAAGGCCACTGCCTGCTTTGATCGCACCGCTTGTGGCGGTGCGTATTCCAACGCTGCCGATCCAGCGGATTATATCAGCGGTTACCGCGTAAACCCCCACCAGACCCGCAAGGATATAATGGCCAACCGCCCGCGTCTCGGGGCGGGTGGCCCCAAGGGCAAACATTGAAATCACCACAAATATAACCGCAAGGGCCGCCGTCATGATTTTTAAACCGGCACCCAGACTGAACGGCATTAGCCCCAGCAGGAATTCAAGTGCGGTATCGCCAAAAATCCCCCCTAAGCCATAGCTGTATGTCCAACTGGCCAAAGGCGCATGTGCGGCAAAAAACGTGGCCGCGACAAAAATAGCAATGGGGGCAAATACCAACCGCAATATTGCGTTGTTGCTGCCACGGTGCAGCATGAACCGCACGCCCCAAACCACAAAAAATACTGGCAAAGCCCAAGACGCCCAGCCCAGCACCCGATGCATAGCATCAGATATATAAGACCCCGGACGCCCCAGAAAATTCGCAGCATCCGCATCGGTTTTCATAAAAAATGAGGGATCATTGATCGAATGGGTGCCAAAAGCCAAAATAAGAACAAGCCCAAAAGCCAACATGGCAAAACCCATTGCCTCAGCACCGCGCCTGCGCAGCAATGCTTGCGATTTGGTTTCGGGCTTTTTACGCCGCGACTTCCGTTTGGTTTTACCTTTTGAAAATACTGCCATACTCATTTTTCTCAACCGTTTGATTCTGATAACAAATAATCACGGATCGCGTTTAATCCGCGTTCCAGTTCATGAAAATCTGCAACCAAGGCTACTCTGATATACTCAATACCCGGATTACCATTTGCGGTGTCATGCGAAAGATACGCACCCGGCAACACCCTAACGCCTGCGTTTTGCCAAAGGCTTAACGCCGCTTGTTCACCATTTTTGACCTTGAGCCATAAAAAGAATCCAGCTTCAGGAGAGCGGTATCCGAGCATATTACCCAATATTCGATCCG
>CAZSSS010000355.1:0-2540 GCA_964609255.1 uncultured Rhodobacterales bacterium | reverse complement strand
TGTTTTGGCGGCTCGGCGCGTTTGGTTACGGCTGTGGCTGAGGCGCGTGCCCGCGCTGAAAATTCCATCCTTGTTTCGGGCGGCGACCAGTTTCAGGGCACTTTGTTCTATACGTATTACAAAGGCGCGATGGCGGCTGAATTCATGAATTTGCTGGGATATGACGCCATGACCGTGGGCAACCACGAATTTGACGATGGCCCGGAAATTCTGCGTGGCTTTATGGACACCGTTAATTTCCCGATTTTGATGTCAAACGCTGATGTCAGCGGTGAGGAATTGCTGGCAGGTGAATTGGCCAAATCAACAGTCATCGAAGTGGGTGGCGAAATGATCGGCCTGATCGGCCTGACACCGCAAAACACCGATGAACTGGCAAGCCCCGGCGACGGCGTGATTTTCACTGATCCGTCAGACGCGGTTGCGGGTGAGGTCGCCAAGCTGGAAGAAATGGGCGTTAACAAAATCGTGGTGCTGTCGCATTCCGGTTACAATGTTGACCAAGCGGTTGCGGCGGCGGTGCCGGGTGTTGACGTGATTGTCGGCGGCCATTCCAACACCTTCCTGTCCAATGACAGCGACCGTGCGCAGGGCCCATACCCGACAATGGTTGGCACAACGGCGATTGTCTCGGCATATGCTTACGGCAAATATCTGGGTGAATTGAACATCACCTTTGATGATGACGGCGTAATCAAAAGCACATCCGGTGGCCCGATTGCCATGGATGGCGAAGTGGCCGAAGACGCTGCTGCCGTGGCGCGTATTGCTGAACTGGCCGGACCGCTGGAAGAAATCCGTAACCGTGTGGTGGCGCAATCTGCCGAAGCCATCGACGGGGACCGTGGTTCTTGTCGTGCTGTTGAATGCCAGATGGGCAACCTGATTGCTGATGCGATGCTTGACCGCGTGGCGGACCAAGGCGTGACCATTGCCATCCAGAACGGTGGCGGCATTCGTGCCAGCATCGACGCGGGCGAAGTCACCATGGGCGAGGTTCTGACAGTTCTGCCATTCCAGAACACATTGGCGACATTCCAAATGTCTGGTGCCGGCATCATTGCTGCGCTGGAAAACGGTGTTTCCGAAGTTGAAGAAGGTGCCGGGCGTTTCCCACAGGTTGCCGGTATCCGGTTTGTTTGGGATGCAACCGCAGCCCCCGGTTCGCGCGTCATGGAAGTAACGCTGGCAGATGGTTCATTGATTGACCCGAACGCGGTTTACGGCGTTGTGACCAACGACTATGTGCGCAAAGGCGGTGACGGTTACAAGATGTTCAAAACCGACGGCATGAACGCTTATGACTATGGCCCCGGCCTTGAAGTTGTGGTTGCGGATTACATGCTGGAGCAGGGCGCCTATACGCCTTATCTGGATGGCCGCATCAGCCAATAAATTTTGAATGGCCCCCGCTGGCATTGCTGGCGGGGGCATTTTTTTATGTAAATTTTAGCCAAGTTTACAGCAAACATTTGGGCGCTATTAACGCTTCGCTTACCGTAATACGAGATGTTGAAAGGTAATCAATATTTGTATTTGCGGGGCAATAATGTCGCTTTTCATTCGCTATATGCTGGATATTTCCACAGGCCATCTAACCGAAGACACACGTAAGCGTCTGGGTGAGGATTCAGTGAATTTCTTTATCGGTAAGTCATGCAGCCTGCCTTTTGCTGTCAAAGGCAGCAGTTATGGTTGGTTTATTGATGTGCGTAACGCAGCAGAGCGGAGCATTTCTGGCCGTCCATACCCTTCTGATATAATTGACTGTTATTCGCTGGCTCTGGATCTGGACTGCTCATTTATTCTGTTTGACCGCGATGCGGAACGTCATCCAAATCTGAACTGGTATGGCGATCGCTCACAAGAACCCTATCGAGAAGAATTTGCACCAAACGCCCCAGCAACCGATAACAAGCCTTTTTTGCTTGATGAATTTGTGGCGTCGCTTACCAGATAAACGCGATGCTCCGGGGATAGAATGGCGGCTGGTATTCCTGCCCCCCATAAAAACCAGCAACCGGTCTGAAAGAATCAGTATCCGTTGCTGGTCACAAGAAATAGCATCGAATATTGAAATTCGCATCTTTGAATAGAATATGTCGAATTTTGAAATCAAATTTCATCAAAATTACCCCAAATACCACATTACCTAACGTCAACTTTACTAGATTTAGGCAAAATCGGGCAAAAACTGCCACATTTTGGTCTGACTTACATGTAATAAGGTGTTAACGCACAAGGTAATGTAGTGAGTGCCGCCGTGTAATGATTTGGCCTTGTGCGTACTAATTAGTTGATATGTTTACTATTACCCCCACCTAAGCGACAGCTTGGGTGGGGGTTTTTATTTGTTGGTTTGAATAAGGTAAATCACAAGACCGGCAACAGCCAACCCAACCACCGCCGCAACTGCGATTTTGATCTTTGACCAAGGCCGCTCGCCCTGAACTTTGCCTGTGCGGCCATTGACCACAAACCGATAGGTTTTGCCGTTATATTTATAGGCGGCCAACCAGACAGGTAACAGGACATGCTTA
>CAZSSS010000354.1:0-2542 GCA_964609255.1 uncultured Rhodobacterales bacterium | reverse complement strand
GCGCCGATCAGCGCCAGCGTCGTGCATATTTTCAAGCCGTTAAAGATAAACGGCGCGGCCATGGGAATGCGCAGCGCAAACATGGTTTGCCAATATCCCGCCGCATAGGTGCGCATCAAATCCCGTTGAATTGAATCGCTGGCTTGCAGGCCTTGAACGGTGTTAACCAGCATCGGAAAAAACACCATCACAACCACCACAGCCGCCTTTGACTGCCAGTCAAACCCGAACCACATAATCATAATCGGCGCCAGTCCGATAATCGGTAATGCGGCCACAAAATTGCCAACGGGCAATAACCCACGTTGCAAAAACGGTGACCTGTCAATCGCTATCGAAATCCCGATCGCGGCGCTGCACCCGATAAAAAATCCGGTCAGCGCGCCCTTAATCAGGGTTTTCACAAAATCCGCCCACATAATAGGAATGGAGGTCACAAATACCGGGCCAATATCGGATGGCAGCGGCAAAATAACCGGCGAGACATCCAGCCCTCGGACAATCATTTCCCACATGATTATAATGGTAATACCAAATACAGAGGCCGAAACCAAGCTGGTCCAACGGCTATGCTTTTGCCGCGAAATATAGATATTCAGCATCCAGCCAGCCGCCCAAACACCCAACGAGGATAAAGCCAAAATCATGCCCTGAATCCCATGCGTTTGCTTATTTTCCGGTCAGCCAGACCAGCCAACGCCACAAGGCACGCCGCCAAAGTCGCCGCCGCAATAAGCGCTGACCAGATTTTAAGCGTCATCCCGTAATAATTCGACTGCAAAATACGCGCGCCAAGCCCGCCATCCTGACTAATGGTTAATTCAGCCACAATCGCCCCAACCAATGAGGCCGCCACCCCGACCTTTAACGACGGAAACAAAAACGGAACCGACGAGGGCAGGCGCAAACGCCAGAATGTCTGGATTTTATCAGCTGACCATGTGCGCATCAGGTCCATCTGCATGGCGTCCGGGCTGCGCAGCCCCTTGACCATACCAACCACAACCGGAAAAAAGCTGAGATAGGCGGCGATAAACGCCTTGGGCACAATGCCTGTAATTCCGGCCGCATTCAGCAGCAATATCAACATCGGTGCCAGCGCCAAAATCGGGATGGTTTGGCTGGTAATCACCCACGGCATCACCGAATTATTCATTGCTTTGTTATGCACAATTCCAACCGCAAGAAACACACCCAGCCCCGTGCCAAAAAGAAACCCCAGCATCGTCGCCGAAAACGTCACCCAAGTATGATATGCGAGGTTTTTTTTGTTGGTCATGCTCAGGTGCAGACGTTGCCAAAAGCCCTTATCAGCCTTTTTCTGCCAAACCTTGGCAGCCACCCCATAGGTGCTGTTCCATATCTCCAGCCCGACCTGATCGGGGGTCGGCAAGCGTGGGTTTTTCTGCGTCCAGGTATCGGCCACCAGCTCAGTAAACGTTAAATCGTATCCCCCCCGAGTGGCCTTATCAACAGCCCAGTTTTTGTTCAGATTCACGGCAAAAGCATACCAAAGCAGCATGATAACCGTCACCACGCTTATCACCGGCACAAAGTTGTGTTTAAATCTATGCATCATGCCCGGCCCGCAATCCTTCGCGCACCCGGTGCGCAATATCCAAAAATTCCTTACTTTCGCGGATATCCAAGGGCCGTTCGCGCGGCAGAGTGCTTTCGATCACATCGCTAACCCGGCCCGGGCGGGGCGACATGATGACAATTTTGGTGGAAAGATAAACCGCCTCGGGAATTGAATGCGTCACAAACGCAATGGTTTTATTGGTGGCGGCCCAAAGTTCCAGCAATTGCTCGTTCAGATGGTCGCGCACAATTTCGTCAAGCGCCCCAAAAGGTTCGTCCATCAGCAAAATATCCGCGTCAAAGCTAAGCGCGCGCGCGATGCTGGCGCGTTGTTGCATGCCACCAGAAAGCTGCCAGGGAAATTTCTTTTCAAAACTTTCAAGATGCACCAATTCAAGAACCTTGCGCACCCGCAAAGCCTGTTCTGATTTTGACATGCCCATGATTTGCAGGGGCAATCGGATATTGCCGCCAATCGTGCGCCAAGGATACAAACCCGCAGCCTGAAAAACATAGCCGTAAGCCCGCGTTTTACGCGCCTCTTTGGGGGTCATTCCGTTAACAGTCACCGCGCCACCCGTTGGCTGTTCAAGATCAGCCAGCACTCGCAAAAACGTGGTTTTCCCACAACCGGACGGGCCGATAAAGCTGACAAACTCACCTTTGTTTATCGTTAAACTAACATCTTTTAATGCATGCACAGGGCCATCATTAGTCTGAAATGTCAGATCAAGGTTCTTGGCCTCAATTACAGTATTGCTCACCCTTATATCCCCGCCGGAATGTTCAACGGATCACGCGTAACTTGGCGCGGGCTGTTTAATTCTTTCCATTTGCTTAGCGCGGTATGCGCTGACGGAAACGCGGGGCGCGGCACAAACCTGCCTCGCCCTGGTTGGGGTTGGCTGTTTTGGCCCCATGCCCAGATCACCTCACCGCGCGACAAGGTAAAGCGCGAATT
>CAZSSS010000353.1:0-2557 GCA_964609255.1 uncultured Rhodobacterales bacterium | reverse complement strand
CGCGGTGTCATCGTCTTTGCACGCCAATAACAGAAACAGCGGGATCAGGAGTAAAAGCCTCAAGGTTCAAGCCTCCGAAAAGAGAGCCACGCCAGAAACAAGGTTATTACAGGCCAAGAAATCAGCGAGATTAATTGCCCGACAAACCCAGACGCACCCGACGCTGCGCCAATGCCAGTGGCCAGCATCGCAACGGGTTCAGCCGGCGCATTAATCATGCGAAATGCGTCAGCCGGATTTGCGACCAAAAGCCGTGGAAAAACCGATCTTGTGAAATACCCGCCATCATCGGCCACCTGCGCGCCAAGCAAGCCAAGGTCATAAAGCACAACGCAAACTAACCAGATTATGATGACAATGCCCGAGGCAACGCCGGTTTGCCGCACCATGCTGGAAACCAGATACCCTATGCCCAGAAATGCGGCCCCCAACGCCATAGAGGTGATAAACAGCTTGCCAATTGGGGCAAAATTCAGCTCTGCAAAGCCATATTGCCATATCGTAAGCGCCACAGTCAGCCCCAGCCCAACGGCGATGGCAAAGCCAAGCACCAGAAAATGCGCCACAAATTTGCCAAGCATTATTTGCGCCCGCGACAGGGGATAGGTCAGGCTGAGCACCAGAGTCCCGCGTTCTGCTTCGCCCGAAATGGTATCAAATGACAAAAGCAGCCCAATCAACGGAATAAGGTAAACCGATAAGGTTGTGATCGAGGTTACCGCGATTGTCAGCGGATCCACCCCTAATAATCCAGTGGGCGCGCTACCTGCCAATGTCAGGACCGTCGTAAACAGAGCCATCAGAATAACGGAGGTCGCCACCCACATATTGCGGCGCGCCAATAGCAGCTCCAACCGGGCAATAGTTATAATTGACATCATTGGCCCTCCGACGGGTCAGTGCTGAAATGCCTGTAAAGATCCTCAAGGCTTGCGGGGGTCACGTCAAAATCCGTGACCGCCCTGCCATAGCCAGCGACGCGTGCAAGGATGTCCAATTTCTGGTCTTGCAGACAACTTAAAACGATTGAGCAACTGTTGACCCGCTGTGCTTTCAGATCGGCCGCAATACGATCGGCCTGTTCGGCAACAGCGGTGATGTTGACGTGAATTGGCAGGCGTGCCGCAAGGCGCAATTCCGTTAGGCTATTGTCGGCCACAAGCTGGCCTTTTGCCATTATGGCAATGCGATCGGTGCGGGTTTCCAGCTCCGTCAGGGCATGTGACGAGAGCAAAACAGCCGTGCCTCCTGTGGCCAGATCATCAACAATGTCGTAAAAATCATGGCGCGATATCGGGTCCAGCCCGCTGGTTGGTTCATCCAAAAGCGCCAGTTTTGGTTTGCCAAGCAATGCCTGCGCCAACCCGATACGCTGGCGCATCCCTTTAGAATACGTGCGGATTTTGCGATCCGCCGCGTCGGTCAGCCCAACACGTTCAAGCAATTCATCAGCCCGCACTTTGTTCACAGATTTCAGTTGCGCAAAATGGCGCAGCTGCTCACGCCCCGTCAAGCTTCCATGAAAGGCCACGCTTTCGGGTAAAAAACCGGTCGCCTTTCGGGCAACACGCGATCCGGGAAAAGCGCCAAGCACCGAGATCTCCCCTTCTGAAAACTTGGTAAGGCCAAGCACCATGCGCATCAAAGTGGTTTTTCCAGCGCCATTATGCCCCAAAAGCGCCACACGCTCACCAGCCTGAATGTTCAGGCTGACATTCCGCACGGTTTCCAGAGGTCCGTATTTCTTTGTTACGTTTTGGATGTGCAAAATGGTCATCGTATATCTTCCCACATTGGAATTTCTGGCTGCACCGGTTGCATCAACGGGTTGCGGTCAATAACCCCGCCCGGCAATGTTGCCGGAAACGTGGATTGTGACCAGCGGATCAACTGCACCGCCGGTGATCCAAGCAACGCGCGCGCCGCAGGCTGGGTCCATAAAATATGATCTATCATGTCGTTGGGGCGATAGGCGCTATCGGCAATACCGTCCCCGTCCAAATCAAAAGCTGCGTGATCAGACCAGTAATTCCCAATGCCGCCTGCGCTCCAATCCACCCATTTTGACCCTACATATTTGACCTGCGTGCGATTGCCGATAAATGCATTGCCGTGCATTTCATTGCGTTCTGATCCTGCGGTGAAATGAATGCCGATGCCACAACGTTCAAAACGGTTACCGGTAAAATTATTTTTGTGGGCGTTGTAAATGAACACACATTTATCACCGACCCCTTCGATATGATTACCTGCCACCACGCTTTCGTTGGTGTAATTCATCATAATGCCGTGGTCTCGGTCCCCCAGTGACAAGTTTCCCTCAATCCGGACATTGTTGGAATACATGATCGCGTAACCAAGGTGGTTACCAACAGAGATATTGCCCGAAACAACGCTGTTATTGGCATACATATAATGCACAGCAAAACGCAGGTCACGAAACCGGTTACCGGTGAATTCCATATCGTGGGATGTGTTTACAAAAATCCCGTCGCGCCCCCAGCGTATGTCATTCCCAACCACCCGCGTAAATGTCGCATTCCACACATAAATGCCA
>CAZSSS010000352.1:0-2558 GCA_964609255.1 uncultured Rhodobacterales bacterium | reverse complement strand
AAGGAGGCTTCGGGCAAGGAGAACTACTATGGGTTTTAGCCAGGAAGAGGTTGGAGAACAAGTAGGAATTACTTTTCAGCAATTGCAAAAATATGAGAAAGGACTTAATCGAATTGCAATTTCACGCCTATATGATTTTGGTGTCATATTGAAGGTGTCTGTTAGCTGGTTTGTGGAGGGCTATGGTGAGGGGAATAATTGTGAGTCTGTAGATGAGATGTAAGCGTCTGGTCAAGGCGGTCTATCGGAATAAAATAGTTGGCGTATATTTTCTGTTAATGTAAGCAGGAGTATTTATGCGCAGATCAAAATTTTCATCTATTTCGGATGATTTAAAGTTGCAGATATTATCAGAATCGAACGTCTCTGGAGCGGTTATTGCGGCGGTTGCGCGGCGTTATGATTTGCCTCCTGGTGTAGTTTATGGCTGGCGTAATGAGGCAAAGAAGTTTGCGCCGCCGGAATCAGAACCTCCTGCTGATTTTGTTGAGTTGGAAGTTTTATCCGCAGAAAAAGCTCGGTTAGAGGTGCGTCCTACTTCAAAAATATCGAAAGTTTCAGTTGAATTTGAGCATTGTAATTTGTCGATCGAGGGCAAAATATCCGTTACATCCATATCACAAATACTGAGCATATTGGAGGCATCATGCTAAATCTATCGAGCAATATCAAGATTTATCTGGCGACCGGTCATACCGATATGCGCAAGGGAATACAGGGTTTATCGGCGTTGGCGCAGGATTCTCTGGCCAAAAAACCATGCAGCGGGGCGATGTTTGTTTTTCGAGGCAAGCGCAGCGATAAAATAAAAATATTATGGTGGGATGGGCAAGGTTTTTGTCTGTTTTACAAATGTCTCGAACGGGGCAGGTTCACCTGGCCAAATACCGATTCACCTGCGTCAATCGGTGTCACAGGAGCGCAACTTTCTATGCTGTTGGAGGGGATCGACTGGCGGAGCCCCAAGTGGTCTGAGCCGCCTGAGCGAGTTGCATGAAACCCTTGTGTTTATTGGCTTTTCGGCGTTTTATTACTTGCATTGTCATCTGTAATTTGCTATAAAAAGATATGCAAATTGACCTAAAAAAACTACCTGAAGATGTTGAATTTCTGCACCGGATCATAGCAGATATGGCTGGTGAAATTGACTCATTACAAGCACAACTAGCCCTGCTAAAAGCCAGGCGTTTTGGTCAGTCTTCGGAGAAATTGGACAAGCAAATCGCCGAGCTTGAGCTGAAGATTGAGGAGAGTGAAACTGCGGCAAAAGCTCCGGTGGAAGCCGATGATAGCGATAAAAACAAGCCCAAACGCCAGCCTCTTCCCGAGCATCTTCCGCGCGAAAATGTGACAACAAATCCCGATCCGATCTGCCCCGAATGCGGCGGCGAGGATTTTCGCAAAATTGCTGACGACATCAGCGAAATGCTGGAGTATCAGCCGTCATCTTTTAAGGTCATTCGCACTTATCGACCGCGTTGCGCCTGCACCAATTGCGAGCAGATCGTGCAAGCTGAAATGCCGTCGCACCCGATCGCTAAAGGCAAGGCTGGGCCTGGGTTATTGGCGCATATCCTGGTGCAGAAATACGCCAATCACCTGCCGCTTTATCGTCAATCTCAGATTTATGAACGCGAAGGTTTGGAGCTTTCAAGAACGACGATGGCGGGCTGGGTCGGGCAATGTTCAAAACTGCTGAAACCGTTGATAGACACGCTTAAAGCGGATATTTTTACCGCCGAGCAAATCCACGGCGACGACACAACTGTCAGAGTTTTGGCACCAGGTTTGGGGCGGACAAAAACTGGTAGGATTTGGACATATGTTCGTGACGGACGACCTTTTGGCGACGCCACTGCACCTGCAGCTTGTTACTTTTACAGCCCGGATCGTAAAGCAATCCGTCCAGAAGATCATTTGAAGAGCTTTACAGGAACGTTACATGCCGACGCATATTCGGGCTATAACAAGCTATACAAATGTGACAAAAACCCTGGGGCGACGATCGATGAAGCCGCCTGTTGGGCGCATACCCGGCGAAAGTTTTACGAGGTTACGGTCGCGATTCCAAACGCCGGGATCGCCGCGGAGGCCTTGACCAAAATAGGAAAGCTTTACGAAGTAGAAGCTCGGATTCGAGGTCAAAAACCTGACAAAAGACTGGCTGAGAGACAGAAATATTCAGCTGAAATTGTCGATGAATTCTTCGTATGGCTGAAAAAATGTCGTGCAAAATTGCCGAAAAAATGTCAGACAACAAAAGCCATAAATTATGCCCTGAATCTTGAGGCTGCGCTGCAGCAATTCCTCGCCGACGGCAAAGTCGAAATCGATAATAACGCCGCCGAGCGTGCCATGCGGAGCATCGCAATCGGCCGTAAAAACTGGCTTTTCGCCGGTTCCGACAACGGCGGAGAGTCCGCAGCAGCTATCTTCTCGCTCATCGAAACCGCAAAACTCAACAACATCAACCCACAAAAATACCTCACCGCCGTCCTAACCAAAATACAGGATCACAACTCCCAAAAAATCAACCAACTGCTACCATGGAACCTTAA
>CAZSSS010000351.1:0-2563 GCA_964609255.1 uncultured Rhodobacterales bacterium | reverse complement strand
CACCACGACAGATGCGCTTGCCGCTTTTTGCACCGAATGTGCCGCACATCCTTACGTAACTGTTGATACTGAATTTTTGCGTGAACGAACGTATTACGCACAGCTTTGCCTTGTTCAGGTTGCGATGCCCGGTAAGGGAACCACGGGTGCCGCGCTTATTGATACTTTGGCTGATGGTCTTGAACTTTCACCTTTGTATGATCTGT
Source organism: uncultured Rhodobacterales bacterium (assembly GCA_964609255.1). GTDB lineage: Bacteria > Pseudomonadota > Alphaproteobacteria > Rhodobacterales > Rhodobacteraceae > UBA3077. The sequence continues at coordinate 2,357 of CAZSSS010000351.1, read as the reverse complement.
TTCGAAACGAAGATGTGGTCAAGGTTTTCCATGCCGCGCGCCAAGATCTGGAAATTTTTGCGGTTGAGGGCGGCGTTATTCCAAAACCGTTTTTCGATACGCAAGTTGCAGCAATGGTCTGCGGATTTGGAGAGCAAGCCGGTTATGAAACGCTGGTGCGGAAAATTGCCAAACAACAGGTTGATAAATCCAGCCGCTTTACCGATTGGTCGCGGCGGCCTTTGTCTGCCAATCAAAAAACATACGCGATTGGGGATGTCACCCATTTGCGTGTGGTTTACGAAGAATTATCCCGGCAGTTAAAAGAAACCGGTCGTGAACAGTGGGTAGAGGAAGAATTGGCGGTTCTAATGAACCCCGATACCTATGTTATTAAGCCAAAAGATGCATGGAAACGCCTGAAAACCCGAACAAATTCACAACGGTTTCTGGCGGTGGCCCGGGAATTGGCAGAATTCCGAGAGACCTATGCCCAACGTAAAAACATCCCTCGGCCACGGGTTTATAAGGATGATGCTTTATTGGAACTTGCCGCAAATAAACCCCAAAATTCGCATGACCTGAGCAAATCCAGATTGCTGCGGGATGGGCGGCGTGGCGAAATTGCCGAAGGTATCCTTGCGGCCGTAAAACGCGGCGTTGATTGCCCGGTCGAAGAACTGCCAGTGATCCCCGAACAGCGAGAGAAAAAGCAAGGAACAGAAGCCTTGTCTGACCTGTTGCGCGTGTTGCTTAAGGCAAAATCATCAGCGGCAAATGTGGCGGCAAAACTTATTGCAACCTCGGCTGATCTTGACCGGATCGCCAATGAGGACGCGCCCGACGTGCCCGCATTACGCGGCTGGCGGTTAAAAACCTTTGGCGCGGATGCGTTATTACTGAAACAAGGTAAAATCGCGCTCTCGGCGACTTTGGATGGCGTGAAGATCATTCCGGTATGAAGCTGGCTGTTATTGGTGGCTCACGGGAGGCCGACCAGCTTATCAAGGCTGTGAAACAGCTTGGTGTTGAAATTGACGCGGCCGCACATACAATTGTGATTGCGCCACATCCATTTGATACCGATCTTATTGAATGCGCGTTGCTTTCGGCATCGGGCAAAAGTTACGTTCTGTTGCAAAGGCCAGAATGGACAGCGTCGCGCGATGACAACTGGCTTAATGCGGGCTCGGTTGCCATTGCTGCTGAATTATTGGCCTCATTGAAGGTAAAGCACGCGTTATTGGTGGTTGGCAATGCCCGTTTGGCACCCTTTTACCGATTGCCGGAAATTGAGCTTTTTGTTCGAAGCCGAAACCCGCCGCATCCTCCGATTCCGCCATTTGGCCAGATATGCCCGCTGCGCGGCCCGTTTGATGTTGAAACCGAAATAACCGCAATGACTGAAAACCGAATTGAGGCACTGGTTGTGCATAATGCCGGCGGGCAGGGGGGTTGGCCAAAAATGCAGGCGGCACGGCATCTTGGCTTGCCCGTAATTTTGATAGACCGGCCCGAACCCCCAAAAATCACGACGTTTACATCGGTTGAAGCAACGCTAAAATGGGTTGCGGCGTCCTTGGGTCTGGACCTCTTGGGTTAAAGCACATAAATGCTAGCCACAAGGAGCGCTCCTATGGCCAGCCAGCAATTTGAAGAAATAGCAGATGATTTTGAATTCCTCGATGAATGGGAAGATCGGTATCGCTATGTCATTGATTTGGGTAAGAAAATGGCCGACATGGATGTTGCGCATAAAATTAATGCAACCAAGGTTCACGGCTGTGCATCGCAGGTTTGGATTATGCCGGAAATTGACGGTAACGGCGCGGATGCGGTTATTCGTTTTACCGGTGATAGCGACGCAATGATTGTGCGCGGGCTGATCGCGGTTTTGCACGCGCTTTATAATGGTCTTAGCGCCAAAAACGCGGTCAACGTGAATGCAATGGCTGAAATGGGGCGGCTTGGTCTGGATCAACATCTTTCGGCGCAGCGCTCCAATGGGTTGCGCGCCATGATTGAACGTCTTGACGGAATTGCCGCAAAGCTGGTTGAATAAACGCCCACAGGGCATGGAAATGGAATGATAAAATGGATGCGCTAAGCAAATTACTGGCAGAACGGGATTGGCTTTTGGCTGATGGTGCTACGGGCACAAATCTGTTCGCGATGGGGCTAGAGGCTGGCGAAGCGCCAGAGCTGTGGAATGTTGATCAACCCGCAAAAATCCGTGCGCTATATGATGGCTCAATTAATGCAGGCAGCGACATGTTCCTCACCAATTCGTTTGGCGGAACGGCGGCGCGGTTGCGGCTGCACAATGCTCAGGATCGGGTTCTTGAACTTAACCGTGTTGCCGCCGCAATTGGCCGGGA
>CAZSSS010000350.1:0-2574 GCA_964609255.1 uncultured Rhodobacterales bacterium | reverse complement strand
CATTTGTGGAAAACCCAGAACATACCGCAATCAGGACCAGTAGTTTTTTAAACATAATCCTCAGCCCCCCACTGCCCAGCGTGCATAAGCAGGCACGCCGTATTGGGCCATTACGGCCACAAAAACCACCCATGCCAGCGACATTGGCAGGAATACTTTCCAGCCCAAGCGCATCAATTGATCATAGCGATAGCGCGGCACCAGAGCCTTGACCATCGCGAACATAAAGAACCAGAACAGCATTTTGATGACCATCCACCAGATACCGTCGGGCAGCCAGCTGACCGGTGACAACCAGCCACCAAAGAACAATATGGTGATCAGCGCGCACATCAAGACCACTGCCATCAGTTCACCGATCATGAACAACAGGAACGGCGTGGCGGAATATTCGACCTGATAACCGGCGACCAGTTCGGCCTCGGCCTCGGGCAAGTCAAACGGCGGGCGGTTGGTTTCTGCCAGTGCTGAAACAAAGAACAGAATGACCATCGGGAAATGCGGCAGCCAATACCAGCCAAGCGCGCCGTAACCGGTGTTTTGCGCGGCCACGATGGCGCTGAAATTCAGTGACCCCGTGGAAAGCAGCACGCCAACAATAATAAACCCGATCGAGACCTCATATGAGATCATCTGTGCCGTTGATCGTAACGCGCCCAGAAACGGATATTTGGAATTGGAGGCCCAGCCGCCAAGAATAACGCCGTATACTTCAAGCGAGCCAATCGCAAAGATATACAAAACCCCGACATTCAGGTCAGACACCACCCAGCCATTGTTAAACGGAATAACCGCCCATGCCACAACCGCCAGAATAAAGGTCAGCATGGGTGCGATGAAAAACACGGCTTTGTCAGCGCCGGCAGGTACCACGACCTCTTTGACGATATATTTGATAAAATCCGCAAAGCTTTGCAGCAGGCCAAACGCGCCAACCATATTGGGGCCTTTGCGCATTTGCACAGCCGCCCAGATTTTGCGGTCGGCATACATAAGGAACGCCAAAGCCACCAGAATCAGCACAATCACCAGCAGGGATTGCCCCAAGATCACCAGAAATGTGCCAAAATAGAACCCGAATGTATCAATCATAAACTGCATGTTCTACTCCGCCGCCATGGGTTTGGCTTCATTTGCTGCGCTGACTTCTGCCATAGTATGAGAGGCCCGCGCAATCGGATTGGTCATGTAATAGTCGGAAATCGCAGATTTAAACGCTCCACCCTTAAGTTTTTTGGGCTTGGTCGCCTGCCAATTGTTTTCAGGCACACTGTCCAGCGCCGCCAAATGCGGGAATTCTTTGAAAAGGTCACCGCGCAGCTGCGCCAGACTGTCAAACGGCAGGGTTGCGCCCAGTTCCGCCGAAAGCGCACGAATAATCGCCCAGCCTTCGCGCGCGTCACCGGGGGCAAAACTGGCCCGAGCCGCCATTTGAGGGCGGCCCTCAGTGTTGACAAAAATGCCGGATTCTTCGGTATAAGCAGCGCTTGGCAGGATAACATCCGCGCGGTGCGCGCCGCGATCCCCGTGTGAACCTTGATAGATCACAAACGCGCCCGCATCGATATCCAGCTCATCCGCCCCAAGGTTGTAAATCACCTCAGCCCCGTCAAGGGCCGAAATCATGCCGCCCTTGGTCGCAAAGCCAATATCCATGCCGCCAACCCGCGCGGCGGCGGTGTGCAGCACCATGAATTTGCTTTCGGTGACTTCAGCAAAACGCATGGCTTGCGATAGCACCGCCTCGCCATCCGCGCCTGTCAGCGCGGCCTGCCCGATAATCACAATCGTATCTTTGCCAACCGCATCCGAACCGGACCCTTCAGCAATTTTCATCAATCCGTCGCGCCCGTCACCAAGATGGAAATATTCATAAGTCAGGTCTACTTTTTCACCAACAACCCCGATTTTGGCACCTGCCGCCCAAGCTTTGCGAATGCGCGCATTCAAAACCGGCGATTCAAGGCGCGGGTTGGTGCCGATCAGCATAATCGCCTTGGCGCTATCGATATCCTCAATTGTGCATGTCCCGACGTAACCCGAGCGGTTATCAATCGGCAAATACGCCCCGTCAACGCGACATTCAACATTGCCACCCGCCCCGCCAATCAGCGATTTGAGCGCATACATCGATTCCACCGAGGCCAGATCACCAGCGATTGCGGCGACTTTTTTGCCGTCAACCGCATCAACAATGGCTTTGAAGGCTTGATCCCACGTCGCCTTTTGCAACTTGCCATCCACCCGCACATATGGCGTGTCGAGCCGCTGACGACGCAACCCATCCCACACAAACCTTGTTTTGTCGGAAATCCATTCCTCATTTATGCCATCATGATTGCGCGGCAAAATCCGCATGACTTCGCGGCCTTTGGTATCCACGCGAATGTTTGATCCAAGTGCGTCCATCACGTCAATGGTTTCGGTTTTGCGCAGCTCCCATGGCCGCGCTGAAAACGCATATGGTTTGCTGGTCAATGCGCCCACAGGACACAGATCAATGATATTGCCTTGCAGGTTTGAATCCAGCGTTGCGCCCAGATAGGTGGTGATTTCCGCATCCTCACCGCGCCC
>CAZSSS010000349.1:0-2575 GCA_964609255.1 uncultured Rhodobacterales bacterium | reverse complement strand
ACCCGGTTGCTTGATGCACTTGTTGCGAAACGGCAAGGCCCCATCAAAACCTTGATCGAAGTAATTAAAGCTGCTGCAAAAAGCAAAATCGATACATTGGCCGGTGATGGAAACGACGTTGCCTTACGGGAAAACAAACGCTCTGCCGAAATTGCCAAAAAGGTTGAGAAGCTGAAAGAACAATATAAGGCGCTGGGTGAAACGGTCAAAGACCTGTTTGATGCACAGGCCAAAGCCACTGGTTTTAAGGAAAAACAGGGCATCGCCAAACAATATGAGGACGCCGCAGCGCGCCTTGCCGCGATGAAGGATTATATCAACCAGTTGGGGGCTTATGATGATGGTCTGGCCTTGCGGGTTCAACGCATCAGCGCCGCTGTAGAGGGTGACGAAAAAGGCCTGTCGCTGGCTGCCGATCCGGAGGATTATATCAACGCCTCGGGTGTTAATCTTGAACCGTTCATGAGTAAAAACGCTGATTTGCTTTTGCTGGGTGGCCTTGAGAAAAAGAATAGCAAGAACGACCCCGACAAACATGTAAACGGAAGATATGGCAATCTGCTGGCGAAATTCACCTTGGCCTCAAAACGTGTAACGGTTGACGTAAAACTGTTCCTCGGAGAGGATGAGCTGACCGACATAAGCCAGCCACAACTGGCGACGCTGCTCAAAATTCTGAACAAAGGCAAGGATTTTGCCGATGCCGGCGTTGAACTGAACAAAGCTGGGGAACCAGCCGAGGCCGGTGAAAAATTTGCGCGCGCCCAATTCTTGTTTGACGAGGCTGAAAAACTGTATGCGGTTTTTAACGCCTCCAACAAATTCCCGCTGCCACCAGCGCCCGCCATTCCCGAACGTGACACGGTGCGCCTTGAAAAAGCCTTTAAATCCGGCATGGTTGAACTTGACCGTTTCTGGGGCATTGGTGGTGACGAAAACGATACATTGCGCAAACAACTAGGCGCGGCTGAAACCGCTTTTGCCAAAACCAGAAAAACCCGCCAGCCAAGGGATTTTTCTGCGATTGACACATTGATCCAGAAATTCCAAACCGCTCTGGCCACGGCACAAAAATCTTTTGCGCCCTCGCCAACTGACCAACAAGCCAAAAAAGCCGCCGCCAATGCCCGCAATGAAATCGTGGACGGGCTGCTCAATCTTTATAGAACCAAACCCCTGCAGGAGGCCGAAATCAGCGACGTGCCGGTCAACCGTCTGCTGGTGGTCGAAAAAGGCGGCAAAACCCAATATTTTGAAATCCTGACCAAAAAGAAAGCTGGCAAAGATATTAGCCGCCGCGACGACAAACATATACCGCCCGAATCCATTGATCTGCTGCTGGAACAAGCAACGATGCTTGAACTTCTGGCCAAAAGCAACGCGCCCGACTGCGCGGATGCCATCGCGCAGGCCATTCAGGAAAGCAAGAAAAAGCTTGACGGAATTATGAACGGGGGCGATGATTTTGATTACATTGCTGCCAAAATAAAAGACTGCGATAAACTGTTTGAAAACAAGTCTCTGAACAGTTGGATACCCGCAGACCTGTTCACCGTTAAAACCAATTTTGAAACCTTTACGGGCGAATATACAACCAAATATCTGCCCGCGGCTGGCAAGATTAAAGCCGATGAGTTTTTTGCGACCATCACCAAACTGATTGACGATTCAAACGATATTCGCGTTTCTTATACCGTGGCAGATGCCATAATGGTTCAGGTCGAAAAGGACTTTTTCAATAACAAAGGCGCTGTCAAATCCAACCTGTCAACGCGTATGGCCGAAATTATTAAGGCAGGCCCTAGCGCTTTCAAAAACGTTTACACGCCAACCCCGGAAGAGGAAAAAGAAGTTGCGGGACTGCTGGCTAAATTACAGTCCAGCCTGGCTGAAATTAATAAATTTAAAGATAAAACAGGAATGGAAGGGCCGATGAAAGGCCGGGTTAAATCAGCGCGAACCACGCTTGATACCAAATCCGCTGACGGGATTGCCAAAGGCAAAGCCGAGGCCATTGCCATTCGTAATGAAATGGCGGCAGAACTGCGCCAGCTTGACCCGAAAAACGGCATGGAATTTCTGAAAACCCTTGAAAATTTCCTGAAAACTCAGGCAACGGCCCTGACAGAAAACAAGGCCGCGCTGGAAGAAATGGCGGTGAAAACGACCGCCGTATCAGATGCCCTGCACAAAGCTGACGAAATTCTGAAGACCAAGGACAAGGCGACGTTCAAGTCCTATAAAGAATATAAAACCATCTACAGCTCGCTCAGGGCGCAGTATGACACCACCAAAGCCACCTATAAAAAAGAAAAAGACCCGAAAGTCGCAGCAGCGGAATATGGCAACATTCTTCCCAATGCCGCCCGCTTGGCTGAAGATCTGCAAAAATTGACCGTTGTCTGGGTCTCAGAACAGCCAATCGTGAATTTTGCGTCCCTTCAGCAGGCTTTGAATACAAAAATCGCCAGTGTGCGAAAAGCCGCAATTGAGGCCTCGCAAAAAGCCATCACGGAGGCCGCTGATGATGAGGAAGAAGTCATAAGCCGCACCGCCACAGCCGCTGCAACCCTTG
>CAZSSS010000348.1:0-2575 GCA_964609255.1 uncultured Rhodobacterales bacterium | reverse complement strand
GTAGCAATTCTGAGCGGCTACGAAGATCCCCCGTCTTGTACGCCGGAAGATTTCCCCGGAAGTTATAACACGGCTTTTGTCCCGGGCGGCTATCCTGACGAATGCAAGGATGAAGACGGTCATCACACGGTTCCCGGTTCCTGGATTGCTATGGATCAACCTTTGGCTGGTGAAGATGTGGATTATGCTGATGGCCATGAAAATGACATCCACCACGAGGCAATGGATGTTGCTGCATTCTTGATGTGGACTGCTGAACCAAAAATGATGGCTCGCAAAAAAGCAGCGTCTGTCTGGGTTGGGTTTTTGATTTTGCTGACGGTGCTGATGTATCTGACCAACAAGAAAATCTGGGCTAAGGCCAAACGCAAAGACTAGGGTTTTTGCTTGATAATTTGAAAAGGGCGCGGTGCTTATCCGCGCCCTTTTTGTTTTGGTTGAGGGGGCTTTCCCGCGCTGCGCTTGGGCATGGCCTCGGCTTCGCCTCGGCAAAGTGTCTGGCCTAGGGCCAGCTATGGCGTTGGTTGCAGCGGCGGGTTTCCCAGATATGCGGCCAATGATTTTGGCGGATTTTTGAGCGACGCTGTGGTTGGCTGAGGGCTGGACACATGGCCGTCGATAACCACAATGGTTTCGGGGGCGATGTGCTGCGCGTCTTGCGGGTTATGGGTTACCAGCAGCAAGGTGGCATTTTGGGCGGCGCGGATGCTCTCAACCAATTCCAGCATTTCATGGCGCAGGCCGGGGCCAAGGGCGGCGAAAGGTTCGTCTAGCAACAAAACCGGCTGTTGGCGCAGCAATGCCCGTGCCAATGCCACCCTTTGGCGCTGCCCACCCGACAGATTGGCGGGCAGGTCATTGTCGCGCCCAACAAGGCCTACTTGGTGCAGGGCTTGATGCACGCGTTCTGTTTCAAAGGGCGTGAGTTTCAGGTTCGGGGAGATGCCAAGCGCTGTATTTTGAAAAACCGTTAGATGCGGAAACAGGTTGTTGCCCTGAAACAGCATGGTAAGCGGGCGCTTGGCGGGCGGGGTGTTTGTGATGTTTTTCCCAGCCAACAGAATGCTGCCGCTGCTTGGCTGCAAAAAGCCGGCCATCAGCATTAGCAAGGTTGATTTCCCACCGCCAGACGGGCCAAGAACCGCTGTTGTTTGATTAGGGGAAATGCGCAAATTTGCGGTTAGGGTAAATGTGCCTTGCTGTAATTTGAGGTTTTTAAGTGCGATTTCCAATACGCCCTCCTTTGTCAAAAAGCCAAAACAGCACAAAACTGCTGGTCACAAGAACAAGCGCCACACCAGCGGCGGCTTGGGTTTGATAGCTGCCCATCAGCCGAAACATCAGCAAGGGCAGGGTGGCAAAATCTGGCGGCGCAAACAGGGTAATAACCCCAAGATCCCCCATCGAAAGAGCAGCAGCAATGCCGGCGGCAAAACCTGTCTCAGCACGAATTTGCGGCCATGTCAGGATAAAAAACCGAGACCAGCCGCGTAAGCCAACGCTGGTGGCCATCTGGCCATAATTTTGATCAACGCGGGTTAATGCTGGCAGAATGATGCGCAAGATCAACGGCAGCGTTAGCGCGGCATTCACCAAGATTGTGATGGGGAGCGCCAGCGAGAACGGATTGAAAAACGGATTGATCAGGATGAACAGGCCGGTGCCAATAACAAATGGTGAGGCGGCAAGGCTGAGGATGGCGAATGTTTCAATAATACGGCCTCGCTTGCCGCCAAGATTAACGATGAGATGCGCCAAAACAAGGCTAAGAATTACCGCCAACATGGCGGATGTCAGGGCAATGCTTATGCTGATCATCAACGCTTGGATGGTGCCGTCCGGCAGGCCATGTAACAGGCCAAAAACGCCCCGCAGCAGGATTGATATCAGGGGCGTGGCCACAAAGATCAGCGACAAAATAATCAGGGTGGTATCTTGCCATGCTGTGATTTGGCTGGTCTCCCACCGTTGTTTGACCACGGATAACCCACCACCAAACCCTGCATTTCGCGAAATGTTGAGGGCAAAAACCGCTACTGAAATGCATAATATAAGCTGCACCAAGGCGAACATTGCTGCAGCTGACAGGTCAAATTCAAACCTTAATGCTTGGTATATTGCCAGCTCAATTGTGGTGGATTTCGGGCCGTTGCCCAAGGCCAGCACGACGGCAAAGCTGGTGAGACATAATAGAAATATTACCAAAATCGCTGCCGGTGCGACCCCGCGCAACAGCGGCATTTCAATTAAGCGGAAGGTGGCGCGCGGGCCTAGCCCGAGCTGTGCGGCAAGGCGAAAATGCTCAACGGGGACAGCCTCCCATGCGTGCAAAATCATCCGCACCGCAAGCGGGAAATTGAAAAAGACATGCGCCAAAAGAATGCCGTGCAGCCCGTAAATATCCAGCGGGCCAGCATCAAACCGCGCCAGAATATCGCTGATAATGCCGCCGCGCCCCCAAATGGCCAGCAGGCCGAAAACCGCAACAATTGAGGGTAAAAGAAAGGGTGCGCCCATTAGCGAAAGCACAAAACCGCGCCCGCGAAATTGACGCCGCGCCAAGGCACGGGCCACT
>CAZSSS010000347.1:0-2605 GCA_964609255.1 uncultured Rhodobacterales bacterium | reverse complement strand
TGGTCGCGGCAATTTCAGCGGCGCGGTGCTCGCGTTGGCGTTTCAAATATTCTTCAAAAGCTATACCGCCTTTGGCCGGATCACCGGGTTTTCCCAAATATGCCGATAACGGCAAAAGGTTTTCAAAGGTGATATTTGACGCAATATTAATCGATTCCGATTTCAACAGCTTATCTAGAAACGGGTTTTGACGGGCTTCGCGTTTAAAATTATCAACGATATGTTCCCCCATATATCGCGTGCCGATCCGGTAATCGACCGAGTAATGAAACCAGTTGCCCCCCGCATGCAGCATCTTGGACAAAAAGGTTTTGCCAAGGCCAGACATGCCAAAAAGCGCAACACATTTATGGGCAGCGGAATGCCAATCTTCAGCAGAGGTATAAAGCATTGAGATAATCCTGATTTGCCCCAAAATTAACCCAATACGCCACAGAAGGGAAGCCGCCATTATTGGAACAAAACGGGCCGCAACGGATGTTGCGGCCCATAATTATTTAATCCTTCAGTGGCCTAGTGATGGCCCTTATCCCACATATCCGGCGTTGGCAGGGTTTCGAATGTGTGCTCGGGTGGTGGGTTTGGTAAGGTCCATTCCAATGTCTCCGCGTGCTCCCCCCAATAGGCATTTTCGGTGATCTTTTTGCCCCATTTCAGGGTGTAAATCACAATGCCGATGAACAATAGAAACGATGCGAATGACAGGAACGCGCCATAAGATGACAGCTGGTTCCATTGCGCAAAGGCCTCCGGATAGTCGATATAACGACGCGGCATGCCCTGACGGCCAAGGAAATGCTGTGGAAAGAATGTCAGGTTCGCCCCGATAAACATCATCCAGAAATGCAGCTTGCCGGCCCATTCAGGGTATTGGCGGCCCGACATTTTGCCGATCCAGTAATAGATACCGGCAAAGATACAGAACACCGCGCCAAGGCTCATCACATAGTGAAAATGCGCCACAACGTAATAGGTGTCGTGATAGGCACGGTCCAGCGGTGCTTGTGACAGCACCACGCCAGTTACGCCACCAACCGTGAACAGGAACAAAAAGCCCATCGCCCAAAGCATCGGAGTTTTGAACTCAATTGAGCCGCCCCACATGGTCGCGATCCAACTGAATACCTTAATGCCTGTCGGCACCGCAATAACCATGGTCGCCAGCATGAAATAGCTTTGCTGTGTGGTGGACATGCCAACCGTATACATATGGTGCGCCCAAACAACAAAGCCCAGCACGCCAATGGCGATCATCGCATAAACCATCGGCAGATAACCAAAGATCGGTTTTTTCGAGAAGGTCGAAATAACATGGCTGATAATGCCAAAACCGGGCACGATAATCATGTAAACCTCGGGGTGACCAAAGAACCATAACAAGTGTTGATACAACACAGGGTCGCCGCCCCCCGCCGGAACAAAGAACGTGGTGCCAAAATTCCGGTCGGTCAGCAACATGGTGATTGCACCAGCCAAAACCGGCAGCGAGAACAGGATCAAGAACGCGGTAACCAGAATGGACCATGCAAAAAGCGGTGTTTTGTGCAACGTCATGCCCGGTGCGCGCATATTCAGGAACGTAGTGATCATATTGATCGCGCCCAGAATACTGGAAGCCCCCGAAACATGGACCGCAAAAATCGCGAGATCCATTGAATAGCCGCCCTCAGATGTGGACAGCGGCGGGTAAAGCACCCAACCAACGCCAGACCCCATTTGGCCATTACCCCCCGGTGACAACAGCGAGGCAACGCCAAGCGCTGACCCACAAACATAAAGCCAGAAAGATAGGTTGTTCATCCGCGGGAACGCCATATCTGGCGCGCCGATCATCAATGGCATGAAATAGTTGCCAAAGCCCCCGAACAATGCCGGAATAACCACAAAGAACATCATCAGAATGCCGTGATAAGTAATCATCACATTCCACAGATGGCCGTTTGGTGTGCACTCATTTACGGCAGCTGCAAAAAGTCGCGCAGCAGATTCGCCGTTTTCGTCAAGACACATATATTGAACGCCGGGCTCCATCAGCTCCATACGCATGTAAACTGTCATACATACGGAAATAAACCCGACTGCGGCAGATGTGAAAAGATATAGAATACCGATATCTTTGTGATTTGTTGACATGAACCAGCGGGTAAAAAACCCGGGTCGTGCATGCTCATCGTGATCGTGTGTGGCTGAATTTGCCATTTACATTCTCCTGACACGTGTCCCTGTTTGGCGAATCTTTTTCAGATTATGCCTCACTCCTCATGAAGGGTTTGTAAATCACCTGTTTGACAGGCTCAACTGTTATGAATGCCGCATAGGGGTTGTTTTGGCAAAAAACACGTGACATTGCAGCGCAGAAGCGTGTTTTTATAGAATTCCGACCAGTTTTACGGCATTCAAATAGCTGCGGCTGACTGGGAAAGCCTCATCATTTTTACGCGCAACCCAATGTGAGCGGTAGATTTGTAACCCCGGGTTCCTTTGGTTTCATCAATGGCGTCACTTAGGCACATCAAAATCATTTCGGAACCACATCAGAGTGGTAACGCGGACATAATGGTCATTCACCAACAGTAAGGCGTGGAATTAAAACAAGTGACGCCAT
>CAZSSS010000346.1:0-2617 GCA_964609255.1 uncultured Rhodobacterales bacterium | reverse complement strand
AAACTGTTGGAAAACCGATACCCGATCTATGAACAAGCCGATATAATCGTTGACAGTAAATTGGGTAATCCCCATGACACTGTTGTTGATGATATTGTTAAATCGCTGCGCGAAAGGTCCCAAAATGCCGATTGAAACCCTGTTGGTCGATTTGCCAGAGCGCAAATACGACATTAAAATCGGGCCAGGGTTATTGGCGCGCTCTGGTGAATTTATCGCGCCGTTTCTTAAACAGAAACGCGTGTTCGTGATCACGGACAAAACCGTTGAAATGCTGCATTTGGCCAGTTTGCGCGCCGGGCTGACAGCGTCAGGCATTGAAATGGCCGCATTGGCACTGTCTGCGGGCGAGCAGACAAAAAGCTGGCAAGGCGTGCAAGACGCTGTGGAATGGCTGATTGCGCAAAAAGTTGAACGCAGCGATATTGTGATCGCATTTGGCGGCGGTGTCATCGGAGATTTGGCAGGGTTTGCCGCAGCAATATTGCGGCGCGGCGTTGATTTCATCCAAATCCCCACATCCTTGCTGGCACAGGTTGACAGTTCGGTTGGCGGTAAAACCGGAATTAATTCGCCACAAGGTAAAAACCTGATTGGCGCGTTTCACCAACCATTGCTGGTGCTGGCAGATACCGAGGTTCTGGCAACCCTCGATCCACGGCAATTCTTGTCCGGTTATGGCGAAGTGGCAAAATATGGCATGCTGGGCGACGCCGCTTTTTTTGACTGGCTAGAGATTAACGGACCCGCATTGCGCGCCGGGGACGCGGCGAAACGCATCTATGCAATTCGCCATTCATGCCAAATGAAAGCCGCGATTGTCGCGCGTGACGAAAAAGAACACGGTGAGCGGGCCTTGCTTAATCTGGGCCATACTTTTGGCCATGCACTTGAGGCCGCAACAGGATATTCCGACAGGCTTTTGCACGGTGAAGCCGTGGCAATCGGCTGTGTTCTGGCGTTTGAACTATCGCAACAGTTGGGGCTGTGCAGCCAAGAAGACCCCAGCCGGGTGCGTGCCCATCTGGCCGCGATGGGAATGAAAAAAGACCTAAGCGACATTGACGGAGACCTGCCCGATGCAGACGGAATTCTGGCGCTAATGGCCCAAGACAAAAAAGTGACGGCCGGAAAAATCGCATTCATTCTGGCGCGGGGAATTGGCGACACATTTATTGAGAAAAACATAGATATGGATGTCGTGCGCGCCGTTTTACGCGCGGCATTGCGTTAATACGCTATGCGCTGCAACTTGCGCCGCCCAGAACACAGAATTTTGCACAATGCCGATGGTTTAGCTGCACCGGTTTTTCAGCATCAGCAAGGGTGTTTCCCAGCTCAAACTCATCCGAATAGGCCAGCAATGTGCAGGCCAAAACGGTCGGGTTCTGCGCCCCACGGCGTTTAACAACCATTCGAGAATTTGAACACATAACATCATCGGGGGATTTGTTTAAGATATCCCAGCAAGACGTTGTAATTTCGGGAACATCTATGGTCTCGTCCATCTCGGGGAATAGCACGGTTTGGCTGGGGTCATGGGCGTCAATTGCAAAATTTTCAGCCCTGAACAATGCGGCATATCCGGCGCGGCTTTTTGCATCTGAATCGCCCCAAACGGTGCGGCCAGCAACTGCAATATTAAACCCGTTATCACGCAACCAGCGCAGCCCTTTCAGGGATATATCCCAAGAACCGGGGCCTCGTTCAACATCATGATATTGTTTGTCAAAATGATCCAGAGACACGCGCAACACCAGTTTGTCGCGATATATTTCCCTAAGACGCAAAAGCCCGCCTTGCATTGACTTTCGCATCATTGGCCGCATGGCATTTGTCAGAATTAACACATTAAAACCGCGCCTAAGGGCGGTTTCCGTCATTTCAATGATTTCAGGGTTCATGAACGGCTCACCGCCGGTAAAACCAATTTCAACGGTGGGCCATTTGCGCAAAGGAATTTGGTCAAGAAAACCATCTACCTCAGAACTGGTTATATAAACCAACCGGTCGTTTTCCGGGCTGCTGTCGATGTAACAATTTGCACAAGTTATGTTGCAAAGAGTGCCTGTATTAAACCAAAGCGTCTTAACGCCTTTTAGATGCACCAGCGCACGCTTTTCGCCACTGGCAGTCACAAAAGGGTCTTGAAATTTGTCTAACTGTGTGCCCGCTAAGGAATTTACTTTGTTCACAAAAATGCTCTCTTTTTTTGAATATGTGCCAGACAATGGCACATCGGGTCAACCATTCGTGGCCACACAAGCGCCAACATTTCTGTGAACGATAAATTTGGCCGTGCAACGGGGTTCAAACCGGCAATAATCAGCTTGGGACGCTGCAATGCGCCTTTCAATAACCGTTATTTGGGTAATTCCGCGCGCCACCCTTTGGAAAACCGGTCAAGTTTTGTTACGGATATTACAAGGATGGCAAGAACCGTCCCGCCAAACAGGTCGATAAAATAGTGCCCGCCAAATACCGGCGTTGAGGCAATCATCAAGAGTGCATATAGCAATACCGGAAGAAAAATAATTGTTCGCCAAAAGGTAACGATAAGGATAATTCCTGCGGATGTGTGGAATGACGGGAAAGTTATCAAGCCGGGCATTCTGTC
>CAZSSS010000345.1:0-2617 GCA_964609255.1 uncultured Rhodobacterales bacterium | reverse complement strand
GCAGGGCTGGCGGATGCGCCGTGGCGATCTCGGTGAGGATGTCCTTTACCATCACCACATCGGTGCCATAGGCCACGCCCACCGGCACCTTGAGCCGCCCCGTAATGTCCGGCGCTGTCCAGTTTTTAACGGAAGCGGCGATGAGGTCCGAGTTGGGCACAATCACGGCGCACCTGTCAAATGTGTCAATCAGGGTGGCACGCACCGAGATCTTGCGCACCGTGCCTTCCACCCCGCCCGCCTCGATCCAGTCGCCCTCTTTGATCGGCCTTTCAATCAGCAAAATAATGCCGGACACAAAATTTGACACAATATTTTGCAAGCCAAAACCAATGCCGACCGACAGCGCGCCAGCCACAATCGCCAGGCTCGACAGGTCAATTCCGGTGGCTGAGATGGCGGCCAGCGCGGCCAAGGTAAACCCAACATAAGCAATGCCCGACAGGATCGCGTTTTTGCCCCCCGCATCCATCCGCGTATGGGGCAACACCGATGTTCTGAAAACTTTTTGCAACAAGCGCGTCAGCATATAGCCAACCATAAAAATCAACCCGAACACAAAAATAACAGTTAGCGAGATTTTGGAATTTCCCAACGGAATACCGTCATTCATCAGAACCCAGATTTCCGTCAAATCCGAAACCCTGGCCCCCCAGATCAGGGCAAAAAACGGCAGGGTTGCAAAGGCAATGACAAAACCCAGCAATACGGGCAGCAACCGTAAATCGCCGATGCCATCCTGCTGGATGCCATTCCCAAGCCATCTTTCCACAACCTCAGCCAGAATTGCGAATACAACATATGCAGTGCCCAACAATGCCAAGGATAAAATCGCCGGATAAAGCAAAAACCGCGCTGCCGCAAAATACCCGACAGCCGCCAGAATTGGTGCCGCAATCGAAATCACAAGCATGGCGCGGCGAATGAAACGCAAAAACGCAACATTAAACCCGTTATCCTGAACCAGATCGGTTGAAATCTTTATCAACCGAGAGGCCCGATACAAAAAGTAACTGCCAAACAAAACAATTGGAAAGCCAAGCGCGGCGGTTACTTCGGGTGACAGCACCATGCGCGCAACAATTGCATCAGCCATTGTTTTCAGAATAAGCGCCATGCCAAGCATAAAAATAATGCGCCGCGCCGGTTGTTTGAATTCTGCCGACACAATGCCGATGCTGCGCGTGGCCCAACGCCCCCCCGTCAGGCTGTTACCCAGCCAGTAACTGCCAATCGCCAGCAGCGCCATAAGGGGCAACTGATTGGTTATCGCCAAGCCCCAAAACCCCGGAATATCGGAAAACCGCACCGCCCAGATTATGCCAATTGCCGCCAGTCCGGGCACAATTACCCGCGAAAAATTAACCAGCAGCGCCCAGCCAAGCCGGGGGTGGGGGGCGTCTGTCTGGTCAATGATTGCCCCTAGTCTCCGCAATAAAATGGGATGCACAATAAACAGCAATGCTGTGCTTGCGATCAGGGCTAACAGCAAAAACGGCAACCGCTGGAATAACTGCGCGCGTGGCAGGGGCAGCGAATAAGCATCCGAAATTTCTGTCCAGACCCGCGCCATATATTTGCCAAGTTCGCTTTGGACATCCGAAATAACCGCAGGGTCAAGCGGCGAAGGGCCAAGCGTTGTAAGTTGTTCATTAATGCGGGCACGGATTAAACTGTCGATTTGGCCAATCAGATCATTGGCCCGGCGATAGGCAACATCTGCCTCTAGCACCGGAATATTGGCACGTGATAACGCCAACGTGGTTTCTTCGCGAAATGTTGCAATTTCGGGCGATTCAAGATCACCATTTTCAGGTGCCGGGCCAAGTGCGGCAAGCTGTTCCGCGGTTGCGGTAACGGCGGCAAACCCGTCTTGATACATTTGTTGCGCAGCACTGCGCTGTGCTGCTAGGTCTGAGCGCAGGATCTCCAGCGCGGGATTAGAGGCTGAGCCATCCTCCAGCACGCCATCTGCGCGCGTGGCCGTCGCAGCCCAACGCGCCAATTTCTCGCTTTGCGCGTCGCTTTGGCCAAGGCCTGCGGCGGCAAAGAAGCACAACAAAAGAATTGCCATCAGGCGGGGGAATAATTGAACCATTCTGTTATATTCCGTGCAGCGGCGCGAAATGCAAGCGGCTTTAGTCCGGCAGCATGACTGAGGGAATATCTGCGCGGTTTTCCTCCAACCATTTTGGCACGGGCAGATTTTTTGAGAGCAAGAACGCGCGGTTAAACAACTTGCTTTGATACCGGGTTCCGTAATCGGCCAGTATGGTAACAATTTGATGCCCCGGCCCCATATCCTTGGCCATTCGAATTGCCCCGGCAATATTGATACCCGACGACGCACCAAGGCACAGCCCTTCGTTCGCCAACAGATCAAAAATAATCGGCAAGGCTTCGGTATCTGGGATGTTATACGGCATATCAACCGCTAGCCCTTCCAGATTGGCGGTGATACGGCCCTGCCCGATCCCTTCGGCAATTGAACTTCCCTCAGCCGATAAAACGCCATTAGCGTAATAATTATAAAGCGCCGCGCCGTCCGGATCAGCCAGACCAATTTTTATGTCTTTGTTCTTTGCCCGAAGGCCTGTTGCCATACCCGCCAACGTGC
>CAZSSS010000344.1:0-2620 GCA_964609255.1 uncultured Rhodobacterales bacterium | reverse complement strand
CGGGGTGCGTTTTTCCAAAAACCGTATCCCAGTTTTTACCGTGATCTTTGAACGCCCACATGCGCCGCCAAATATCCGGGTCATCACAGGTAACCATGCCTCCCTCACCGCCGGTTGTCATGATTTTATCCTGACAAAAAGACCAGGCTGCAACATCACTCAAACCGCCAACCGGCTTACCTTTGTAAATGGCCCCATGCGCCTGCGCACAATCCTCAATCAACCGAATATTCTGGCCATGAACCATGTTTTTGAAGCCGTCCATATCACATGGCCAGCCTGCCAAATGAACACAAATTATTGCTTTGGTGAACGCATTAATCTGCGGTAAAACTGTTTCTGGGCTGATATTCTGGGTGTCCAGATCAACATCTGCAAACACTGGAATAGCACCTGCATTAACAACCGCAGATGCAGAGGCGACAAAACTGCGCGGGGTCACAATAACCTGATCAGTGGCAGCACCGCCGTTGCGCAACCCGATCCGCAGCCCATGCAGCGCCAAATCCAATGCCAATGTGCCATTGGCCACTGCTATGGCTTTTTCAGTGCCGGAAAATCTGGCGAATTCTTCTTCAAAAAGCCGCCCCTCCTGCCCCGTCCAGTAATTTACCTTGCCAGAGCGCAGCACCCGTGAAACCGCGTCGATTTCAACATCTGAGAATACTGGCCAATCTGGAAAATCACCGGTTTGCATTATTTTCCCCTAATTTGCTTTGCCGGAGCACCGACCATGGTTGCATGGGCAGGCACATCTTTGGTGATCAATGCATGTGCACCAATAATTGCCCCCTCACGAATCATAATTGGCGTATCCGGTTTGCCGGGCAATATGGTTGCTCCGGTGCCAATGTAAACATTATCAGCAATATGAACCCGCCCGTTAATCGACACACGCGGTGCCAAGGTCACATAATCCCCGATCACACAATCATGGGTGATGTAACTGTAAATATTGGCATGAAACGATTTTCCGATGGTTGCATCAGCCGTAATTATGGTAAATTCTGACAGTAACGCCCCTTCAGCAATTGCAACATTATCGCCAATAATCGCACTTGGCGCAAAACTTGATCGGATCAAAAATCCGTCAGCAACCACCTGATCAGTCTTGCGTTTCCTAAGCGCGGGGTTTGCAAATGCAACAATAAACGATGCTGTCTGATTCAACGCCATTTCTCGCGCCTTCTCATAACTTATTGCCGCACCTTTTGGGTCATCGTCAACAAAAAACACAGTTTCAGTGGGGTATTGCAGCCGAATGAATCGAGCACAATCCCGGGCATGGCCACCGTGACTATAGATAAACATCATTGCACTGACCCCGATCCCTTGAATTTTGGCATTGTCGCTTCACCCTCAGCCGAAACACCATCGCTTTTGATGACTATAAAAATGGTTTTAGCAATTATTTTTATATCCAGCCACAGATTTTGGTTATCTACATACCACACATCCAGTTTGAATTTCTGTTCCCATGAAATGGCGTTACGCCCGTTGATCTGTGCCCAGCCGGTTATGCCGGGCCGCATTTCATGGCGACGCGCCTGTGTTTCTGAATATAGCGGCAAGTATTCAGTCAATAACGGGCGCGGCCCGACCAAGCTCATATCACCTTTCAGAACATTCCAGAGTTCGGGCAATTCATCCAGCGATGTTTTACGTAAAAACTGCCCAAATCCCGAAAGACGCTCCGCGTCGGGCAGAAGCTTTCCGTTCTGGTCTTTTGCAGTGCTCATGCTTCGAAACTTTACCATTTTAAAAAGCTTAGCATGACGGCCCGGTCGCACAGAGCGATAAAACACCGGTGATCCGATTTTACGCAAGACCACCAAATATACCGCAATAATAAGCGGTGCAAATACGATCAGCGCTGTTAGGCTGCAAATCATGTCAAATACCCGTTTCACGGTTTTTTTACTTTCCATCACCCAATCGACCCAGCGGTCCGCAAGCTCAGCCTACGGAAATTCACGCTTGGCCAATGCAAATATTTTTTGGTGCTGCAATAATGCCGGTTCAACCTGTGCTTTTTCCAGCGCGTTTGCAAATGCAGTTGCGCCGTCAGAAGACCAACAAACCCCCAATTATTTTCCACAATCATATCGGCAATCCGCCCCAGATAATTGTCGGGTGACAGACCAATGCAGCGATGGACAGAACGGCAGGACATCCATTCAAGCGCCGACATCAGCCAAAGCAACGCCGGATTCGTGACAATCCCCATTGTTTTTGGTATTTTCGACCAAAGATGACGCACTTCGAAAACAAAAGTTTTGCGCCTTAACCAACGGGCAAAGATTGCGGGAATGCCAGCCGTCAATGATGTGGACGTCGCAAAAACCAAATCATATTTGCTGAACAACGCAATGCGAATACTGGCAAATGTAACCTTCAGAAAAACCCAGAATTGCCGGGAAAATCCGTCTGAATTCGAAGACCCCAACAGGCCAGTATCACCTGCGTCATAGCTTCCGCAAACCATCGTCACACGGTAGCCGTGCAAAATTAACCTTTTTGCAATCTCGTATGACTGCGTGCCAGCCACACCTTTTGGTGTTGTGAAATGTTGATGGAAATAAAGAATGTGCATTAAATCCTCGCCGTTTTTTTTCTGATT
>CAZSSS010000343.1:0-2627 GCA_964609255.1 uncultured Rhodobacterales bacterium | reverse complement strand
CCGGCCTATTGGGGGCCTGTATTGGTGTTTCCACCAATGTTATACGCAATGTTTGCCTCAGGTGGCACCGGCGCTGAGGCGAATTACCCGATGGCGTCTTTTGCAGTATTCGGGGTTATCGGCGTGGCCCTGTTCCAATTTGGCGTTTCCGTAGCCCAAGACCGCGAAACATTCTGGGAGCGTTATCGCCGCACATTGCCCGGCGCCACCGGCCCGCGCTTGGTCGCACAGGTTTTCAGCGCGCTGGTGTTTTCGCTGCTGGTGGTTATTTTGGTCATTCTGGCCGCGATATTTTTGTCAGACCCGACGCTGGGGTTGTTTGGTTATATCACGCTCGGGTTTTGGTGCCTGATCATTGCCGTGCCTTTTGTGTTAATGGGCATCGCGCTTGGCTATTGGGCCAGCTCAAAATCGGCGGTTGGCATTGCCAATCTGTTATACTTGCCGCTTGCGTATTTTGGCGGGCTGTGGACACCACCACAATATTTACCGGATTTTGTTGCCAGTGTGTCCAAATTCACCCCAACGCGCCACGCGGGCGAAATTGTCTGGGCTGTTGTTGGCGAGCGCCCTGTGCCCACAGGATCAATGCTTTGGCTGCTTGGCTTTTCAACCGCCTTTGCGCTGATCGCATATCTGGGCTATAACCGCGATGAAAACCGGCGTTATGCCTGACAAATTTTTGCTAAAATTTGATATTGACGCCCATTCCATTCTGCCTATAATCCGCGCTCTCCTGATCGAGAGTCGTCTGAAACCCGAATCAATCCGGTTCGCTGATAATTCGACCCTTTAAGGGTAAGGCACGTCGTTGCTAACGCCGTGTTTTTGTTGTGAAAAAAGGTTCCGGAACGACGGAACCGCAATTGAAAATGGAGAGCCAATTTGGCACGTATTGCTGGGGTAAACATACCCACACATAAACAGGTGCAAATCGCCCTGACTTATATTCACGGTATTGGCCGTGAATCTGCTATTAAAATCTGCGAAGGCACTAATATCGACGTAACCCGTCGGGTTAACGAATTGTCTGACGCAGATGTGTTGAAAGTTCGTGAATTTATCGACGCCAACATGATGGTTGAGGGCGACCTGCGCCGTGACACCCAGATGAACATCAAACGCTTGATGGACCTTGGCTGCTATCGTGGTTTGCGTCACCGTCGGAAACTTCCGGTTCGCGGCCAACGTACGCATACAAATGCGCGCACCCGTAAAGGCAAGGCGACAGCCATTGCCGGCAAAAAGAAATAGGGGGCTGATAACATGGCACGTGAAAAAACCAAAGTTAAACGCAAAGTCAAAAAGAATATTTCTTCGGGCATTGCGCATATCAATTCCAGCTTTAACAACACAAAAATCCTGATTTCAGACGCACAGGGCAACGCGATTTCGTGGTCCAGCGCTGGCACAATGGGTTTTAAAGGCTCGCGTAAATCCACGCCTTATGCCGCCCAAATGGCAGCAGAGGACGCGGCCGCCAAGGCACAGGAACACGGCATGAAAACCCTTGAGGTTTTGGTGCAAGGTCCGGGTTCGGGGCGTGAATCCGCGCTGCGGGCATTGGCTGCTGTTGGCCTGATTGTGACGTCCATTCGTGACGTAACACCCATGCCGCACAATGGCTGTCGTCCCCCAAAACGCCGCCGCGTATAATTATTAAAATTTTGGCGCGCATCAATTACGTTGCGCGCTTAATACCCCTCGGGCGTTTGCATCCATCCGGATCGGCTGCAAACTAGTATGGAGGCCAAATATGATCCACAAGAATTGGCAAGAACTCATTCGTCCAAACGGACTTGAGATCAAGCAAGGCGCTGACCCATTGCGCAATGCAACCGCAACAGCTGAGCCGCTGGAGCGTGGCTTTGGCCTGACGCTCGGCAATGCTTTGCGCCGGGTTTTGTTGTCGTCACTGCAAGGTGCTGCAATTACCAGCGTGCAAATTGACAACGTGCTGCACGAATTTTCATCCGTTGTTGGGGTGCGCGAAGACGTGACCGACATTGTGCTGAACCTAAAAGGTGTGGCCATCAACATGGAGGTCGAGGGACCAAAACGTGTGGCGATCAACGCCAAAGGCCCCGGTGTTGTCACCGCTGGTGACATTGCCGAAACCAACGGCATTGAGATCCTGAACAAAGATCACGTGATCTGTCATCTTGATGACGGCGCGTCGGTGTTCATGGAACTGACCATTGAAACCGGCAAAGGGTATGTTGCCGCTGACAAAAACCGCCCCGAGGATGCGCCCATTGGCCTGATCTCGGTTGATGCGCTGTTTTCGCCGGTCAAAAAGGTTTCTTATAAGGTGGAGCCAACCCGTGAGGGCCATGTTCTGGATTATGACAAACTGACCTTGAATGTCGAAACTGACGGCTCGATCTCGCCCGAAGACGCGATCGCCTTTGCGGCGCGTATTCTGCAAGACCAGCTTTCCGTATTCGTGAACTTTGATGAGCCAGAGGCCGCAGGGCGTCAGGACGAAGAAGACGAACTGGAATTCAATCCGCTGCTGCTTAAGAAAGTGGACGAGCTGGAATTGTCTGTGCGTTCTGCGAACTGCCTGAAAAACGACAACATCGTTTACATCGGCGATCTGATCCAGAAAACCGAAGCAGAAATGC
>CAZSSS010000342.1:0-2637 GCA_964609255.1 uncultured Rhodobacterales bacterium | reverse complement strand
AGTAAAACGCGTCATCTCCCAGCATCTCCTCAATATATCGGCGATTTTGCTCATGTTCTTCAGCCGCGCGCGGGTATTCTTTTGCCTCTTTGGAACCATCCGACCATGAATGCACGCCAATAATGGCACCCGGTTCCATGCTGCGTTCAACTCCGGCCAAAAACAGATCAACCCCGCCCGAATAAATTGCGCTGTCGGGGGTAAGATGGGTGTTCAGACCCAGTTCACGCACCCGATATGCCAGTGCAATCATGGTATCGTCATCCATTGATCCCGGCACAAGATGTTCAACCAGAACAGTGATTTGCGGGTTTTCAGCAACGATTTCCTCAAACTGTTTCAGGGTCTGCGAATTGATTTCACCAGATATGTGCAGAAATTCATCCTGCACCTCAAATTCGGTGACCTCAAACTGATTCATGGCCAGAATAATGATATTCTGAACACCCAGAAGCCAAACAGCAATGACCAGAACGGTCAAAACACCAAAAATGATTTTTAGCTTCATGATTTCACGTATGCCTCAACTTGCGCGGGGTCGCCCACCGCATGGCAAGTGATACTGCGATCAATCCGGCGGATCATGCCTGACAGGGCTTTGCCCGCGCCGATTTCAACCATTTCGTTAACGCCCTGCGCGGCCATCCACAAAACAGATTCGCGCCAGCGCACCGAACCTGTAACCTGATCAACCAGCAGGTTGCGGATCAACAAAGGCGCATCCACCGCTGCCGCCGCCACATTGGCCACCACCGGAACGCTGGGCGCTTTGAATTCAACCTCTGCCAGCGCGGCCTCCATAACATCGGCAGCAGGGGCCATCAGTGCGCAATGAAACGGTGCCGAAACCGGCAGCATAACCGCCCGTTTTGCGCCTGCTTCCTTGGCCAGCAGACAAGCACGCTCCACGGCGGCTTTGTGCCCCGAAACCACAACCTGCCCCGGATCATTGTCATTGGCGGCCTGACAAACCTCATCCTCGGCGGCTTGTTTGGCAACGGCCTGCGCAGCGGCAAAATCAAGCCCCAGCAAGGCCGCCATTGCCCCAACCCCGACCGGAACCGCATCCTGCATGGCTTTGCCACGTATTTTCAACAACCGCGCGGTATCGCTCAGCGAAATAACCCCCGCTGCACAAAGCGCCGAATATTCGCCCAAGGAATGCCCCGCCACAAACGCCGCATCGCTTATCTGAACCCCCTCAGCATTCAACGCTGCCATCGCCGCCAGTGATGTTGCCATCAACGCAGGCTGGGCGTTTTCGGTAAGGGTCAATTCAGCAATATCCCCCTCCCAGATCAAAGCAGACAGGTTTTGCGAAAGCGCCGCGTCAACTTCATCAAACACAGCCCTAGCCGCCGGATAAGCCTCCGCCAAAGCCTTGCCCATGCCAATAGATTGCGCCCCTTGGCCGGGGAAAATAAATGCTTTTGTCATGGGAGTCCTCATCTGTGATACTCGTTGCATGAATTTATATCCCTACCGCGCAGGGGAACACAATATAGATAGGAAATAGAAGGCATTCGAAAATGCTAGCTGTAACTAATACGCGGTCGCTTCGGAGATTTCTGTGATGCGCTGGTAAAGTAGGTTCCAAGATTCAACATATTCTGGGGTTGCTGTCCACCCTTGGATTCCGCAACCTTCGACAATTGTTGTCGTTACGCCATTTTCAATCAACGTGATAAAGAGGTTTGAAGCGTCTGGGTTATATACATAAAAATTTATTTCTCCTTCAGTGGCCTCACGACAGGTAGCTCTCATTTCAAAAAAATATATTTGATCCAATAACGCGCGCACTTCTTCATAAGCGCCAGAACTTTTTCTTACTTTGTTTTGATTAATTCGTCCGTAGCTTCCAAAATATTTGATTTGGACAACGTCATCTTCATAAATTGTAGTCGACCCGGTGTTTCCAAAATGCATATTGGAAAAATGAATGCGAATGTTATCCTGATTTTCATCAACCGGATAAAATAGTGAGGAGCAGGAGGATACAAACACCGTAACTAAGAATCCCAAAATTGCTCGCTTCATCATTATTACTCTCCTAGCTTCATTACTCTCCTAGCTTCGCCTCACAACCATACCGCGGCCCACCCCAACGTCAATCGCTCGCATTTTCCAAATTGCCCAAATATCCCAGGGGTGAATTGGGCGCAGCCCAAGGGGGGACAGCGTCCCCCGTTTCTCCGCTCGCATTTATTTTGCATTTGTTAAGCCAATTCCTATATAACAAGTTAACGAAACAGGAAAATACCATGGCTCTCGCGTCGCAAAACGAAAATAACGTTCAGTGGACTGTCACCAACAAAGGCAAAAATGCCTCTGGGGGTAATTCGTATGAGCTGCGGGAGGTTGCGACGGGCAAGACCAAAGGGGTCGATTCAGACAAAGCATCGAGCTTGATTTCTAAAAGATTGATCCAAGACAATTTGGCTATGCTGAAACGCCTTGCCGATAGATAGCACCCATTACATAGTCACTTATCAAGATGCAATTGACCTGCACGAATTGGTGTTGGAAGCATCGGGTGGCCGCTCGGGTATTCTAAACGAATCTAGTTTGCTCTCGGCATTGGCGCGGCCATATTGCGGCTATTTTGAGAGTATCGGGGAAAAGGCCGCTGCGCTGATG
>CAZSSS010000341.1:0-2651 GCA_964609255.1 uncultured Rhodobacterales bacterium | reverse complement strand
CATCATTGGCGCGGCAGATATTGTGGATTGCGTCGATTGTAGCGATAGCCCGTGGTTTTTCGGCCCTTATGGCCTTGTGTTGCGAAACATCAAATCAGTGCCTTTTGTGCCGGTTATCCGTTGGGCATGTATGACGCCATCGGCAAGGCCATGGTTGAATCCACCAAACAGCGCTTTGATCGTGGGGAAAGCCCAGAAGGCAATCCGTGGCCAATTAGCTTGCGGGCACAATTTGAGGGCGGGAAAACGCTTGTCGATAAAGCCCACTTAAAACAGTCAATCACCCACATTGCCGACCAGAATGGCGTTGAGTGGGGCACCAACATGCACTACGCCGCCACACACCAATTTGGCGCGACAATCACACCGAAATCAGCAGACGCGCTTCGTTTTAGCATTCCGGGCATTGGGTTCGTCACCACCAAATCAGTCACAATCCCCGCGCGGCCCTTCATTGGCCTGAGCATTGAGGACGAGGCCGAGATCGAGACCATTGCCTTTAACTTTATCGCGGAAGCCTTTGGAGGAGCTGGCGATGGAAGTTGATGACATCATTAGCCGGCTAATTGCACAGGTCTCTGAATTCGAGGCGCGTGTTGAAGGTGCGGCTGAGCTGACCGCACTGATTAAGAGCGGTAAAGCACCAAATCGTTCGCCTTCGGGTTATGTATTGCCAACGGGCCTTGTCGCTCAACCAGCTGACACCGCCACCGGAATTCACCGCCAAGAGCTTACCGAGAGCTATGGCATTGTGATCGTGCAAACCATTCCAAATGACAAGCACGGGCGCAAAGGCCTGCCCAAAATCAACGCATTGCGAGACAAGATCATCGCCAACTTGGCGGGCTGGAGCCCATCCGGCAGCTTTGATGTGCTTTCTCTCACCCGCGCCAAACTGCAAGGCCTGAACGCAGGCACCATCACTTATCAGGTGGATTTCTCCACCAAAGACCAACTGAGGATTTTAACATGAGAAAGATCGAGCATCCCTCAACAGGCGGCAGCTATATCCGCGACAAAAACGGCAAGCTGAAGCGTGTTGAGGGCACCAAGCAACCGGAGCCGCGCCAAAAGCCTGAAGTGGCAAAGCCACCTGTAAATGAAGAGGGAGCTAAATAATGGCTGATCCTATCAAGTTCAAACAGCGCCTCATGCTGGCCAAAACCGAGGCTGTATATGGCGTAGACCCAAATCCAACGGGTGCGGCCAATGCCATGATGGTTAAAAACGTGGTCATTAACCCTATGGAAGGCAGCGAGGAAACGCGCGACTTCGATACGCCCTATCTTGGTGGCCAAGCCAAAATCCCAACTGGTCTGCACGCCAAAATCAGCGGCGAGATCGAGCTGGTTGGTTCTGGCACCGCTGGCACTGTTCCGGGCTGGGGGCCAATTATGCGCGCGCTTGGCATGTCCGAGGTTATTTCCCCCGGCACGTCGGTGGTTTATCAGCCGGTTTCTACGTCGATGGATAGCGTGGCGATTTATTTCAGCGTTGGGTCCACACGGCATGTTGTGCTCGGGTGTCGCGGCACAGCGACTATTGATGTTATCGCGCAGAAAATTCCGGTAATTAAATTCACAATGACAGGCTTGTTTGCCGTGCCTTCAGAGGAAGCCATTCCCGCTCCCGATTTTACCGCCTTCAAAGCCTCACTGGTTGCAACGACCGTAAATACGCCCGTATTTACGGTGGATGCTATCAACATGGTGATGGAAACCTACACGCTTGACTTGGGTAATACTGTAAGCCAGCTGCTCCGGATCGGGCGGGAGGCTGTTATTATTGAAGATCGCGCAGAGACGATTTCGACAAAGGTTGAGGCCTTGCCTGTGACGGTCTTTGACCCGTTCACCAAAGCCCTCGACCCCAATGCGCGGGTTGCAGTGAATATCACCCACGGCACGGTCGCGGGCATGATTTCGGCTATAGATGCGCCACGCTGTCAGGTGGGGCGCTTGAGTGCGTATGAGGACAGCAAAGGCTCTTTGATGTGGCCTCTGAAGCTAGCGCCGCAGCCAGTATCCGGCACTGGCAACGACCAATTCACCATTACTCTTACCTAAAGGAAAACCCCCATGTTTCAAATTGAACCCGGCACATTCAAGCGCACCGTTGATATCAATGTCCCGACCGAAGACGGCAGCGAGGTCCAGACGGTGGAAATCACCTATAATGTCATGCCTGTAAGCCGCGCCAAAGCGCTGGATACGGGGCAGGACGTTGAAGATTTTGTGCACGATAGCGTAGCTAAGATTGAGGGTTTGGTGGATGAGAAGAAGAAGCCACTGCCATGGTCGCCTGAAGTTGAAGCCAAGTTTTGGGACCTGCCTTTTACCTTTAATCCCGTGCGGGACAAATATGCCGAATCCATAAACGAGGCGCGGGCAAAAAACTAGCGGGGGCGGCGCAGCACTGGGCGCTGGGGTCTGATCCGGAACCGGACGAGATGCTGGCAGACCTGAAGCGCTGGAACGCCCCGCAAGACGTTATTGACGCCTACACCCCCGAAGAGGCTGCGGATTACGTGGTCTGGGATGAACATTGGAAAACCGTTTGGGCGTTTCTGAATGTTTGCACCCAGTGGCGCGTGGCTGTGGGTATCGAGTGCCTGCCTTATGAAGATGTGATCACGCGCTATGATCGGCCCG
>CAZSSS010000340.1:0-2655 GCA_964609255.1 uncultured Rhodobacterales bacterium | reverse complement strand
TGGTGCTGTAATGCGGGCCATAATCAGCCGCGCATTGTTGAGGCAATCGCCAAACAAACCGCAGAACTTGATTATGCGCCGGCCTTTCAGATGGGCCACCCAAAGGCGTTTGAGCTGGCAAATAAACTGGTTGATATGGCCCCCGAGGGCATGGACCACGTGTTTTACACCAATTCCGGGTCCGAAGCGGTTGAAACCGCGCTTAAAATCGCGATTGCCTATCACCGTGCGCGCGGTGAGGGCACCCGCACCCGCCTGATCGGGCGCGAACGTGGCTATCACGGGGTGAATTTTGGCGGCATTTCGGTGGGGGGCATCGGCCCAAACCGCAAAACCTTTGGCACCTTGCTGAATGGCGTTGACCACATGCCCCATACGCACATCCCCGAAAACGCATTTACGCGCGGCCAGCCCGAACATGGGGCCGAAATAGCGGATGAGCTGGAGCGCATCGTGGCGTTGGGCGATGCCAGCAATATCGCGGCGGTAATAATTGAGCCGATGGCCGGATCAACAGGGGTATTACTGCCGCCAAAAGGTTATCTTGATCGCATCCGCGCCATTACCAAAAAGCACGGCATTTTGCTGATTTTTGATGAGGTTATCACCGGCTTTGGCCGCCTTGGCAGCAGCTTCGGGGCCACGCATTACGGTGTCACGCCAGATATGATGACCACCGCCAAGGGCCTGACAAACGGAGTTATTCCGATGGGCGCGGTTATCGCCAGCAGCGATATTCATGACGCATTTATGCAGGGCGATGAGGGGCTGATAGAGCTGTTTCACGGCTATACTTATTCCGGTAATCCGATGGCCTCAGCGGCGGGTCTGGCCACGCTGGAAACCTATAGGGAAGACGGGCTTTTTGAAAACGCGCGTGATCTTGCGCCTTATTGGGAGGACGCGATTCACGCGTTGCGCGGCCTGCCCAATGTGATTGATATTCGCAATGAGGGTCTGATTGGCGCGGTTGAATTGGCCCCGATTGAGGGCAAGCCAACCAAGCGGGCGTTTCAGGCATTTCTGGATGCCTATGACGCGGGCATTTTGATTAGAACCACCGGCGATATCATTGCGCTTAGCCCGCCGCTGATTATGAATAAAGGCCATATTGACGAACTGTTCGGCAAGCTTGCCAGTGTTTTGAAGAACCTGAACTAATGGCCCGTCCTGCCGCCAAAGCAACGCAAATGATCGATGATGCGCGGGTGCGCGTTACGCGGTTTGATTTTGTATCGGGCGCGGAAACCGGCTGGCACGAACACGGCATGGATTATGTGATCACTGCGGTAACGGACTGTGATATGCTGTTGATCGAGGCGGCCGGATCACGCAAAGTCCATGTCGCCAAAGGCGACTCTTATCGCCGCGATGCGGGTATAAAACATAATGTTATCAATGACGCAGACACAGAAATGTCCTTTGTTGAAGTCGAATTGAAGTAGGAGAGAAAAATGGCCGCGCCAACTGACAATATGAAAATAGACAGCGATCGCCTTTGGGAATCGCTGATGGATATGGCTAAAATCGGGCCAGGGGTTGCGGGCGGCAATAATCGTCAAACCCTGACGAACGAGGATGGTGAGGGGCGGCATTTGTTCAAGGATTGGTGCGAGGCCGCGGGCTGCACCATGGGGCTTGATCAAATGGGAAATATGTTTGCACGCCGAGAGGGGACGGATCCAGATGCGCTGCCAGTTTATGTTGGCTCGCATCTGGATACCCAACCAACGGGCGGGAAATATGACGGTGTTCTGGGGGTTTTGGGGGGGCTGGAAATTATCCGCTCATTGAATGATCTGAATATAAAAACCAAACATCCCATTGTGGTCACCAACTGGACCAACGAGGAAGGCACCCGTTATGCCCCAGCCATGCTGGCCAGCGGCGTGTTTGCGGGGATGCACACGCAAGATTGGGCATATAATATCGAGGATGCCGAGGGCAAAAAATTTGGCGATGAGTTGAGCAGGATTGGCTGGCGCGGGGATGAGCAGGTTGGCGCGCGCAAAATGCATGCATTTTTTGAGCTGCACATCGAACAAGGCCCGATTTTGGAAGCCGAGGGCAAGGAAATTGGTGTGGTGACCCACGGCCAAGGGCTGAGCTGGACACAAGTGACGGTGACAGGCAAAGACAGCCACACCGGATCAACGCCTATGCCGCTGCGCAAAAACGCCGGGCTTGGCATGGCGCGAATGCTGGAATTGGTTGACCAGATCGCCTGGAGCCACAAACCAGATGCGGTGGGCGCGGCGGGGCATATTGATGTGTTTCCAAATTCGCGCAATGTAATTCCGGGCAAGGTTGTTTTTACGGTTGATTTCAGATCACCGGATTTGGCGACGATCAAGGCCATGGAAAATACTTTTCGGACAGGTGCCTCACAAATTGCCGGCGCAATGGGGTTGGGGGTGGTGTTTGAAAAAGTCGGCGGTTTTGACCCCGTTACTTTTGACAAAGACTGCGTTACCGCCGTCCGCAACGCGGCTGAGCGCCTTGGCCTGTCTCATCGTGATATCATTTCCGGTGCGGGCCATGATGCCTGTTGGATAAATCGCACAACCCCCACGGCAATGGTAATGTGCCCGTGCGTTGACGGGCTTAGCCATAATGAGGCGGAGGATATCAGCCAGGAATGGGCCGCTGCGGGGG
>CAZSSS010000339.1:0-2662 GCA_964609255.1 uncultured Rhodobacterales bacterium | reverse complement strand
TAGAGAAAATCAAAAAAACAAGCGAACGTTTCAAACTTGTTGACCAAGTTTTCTATCTACACACTCCAGATGGCTTCCATGGTTCAAAACTTGGAGCAAACGTAGAAAAACACCTAGGTGTTCCCGTGACCGCACGCAACTTGAGATCAGCAACAAAGATTGCAGAACTCGCCAATTGAGCTTCAACCTTTGTCAGCAGTTTGTGATGTGCGTTCCCGCGCATATCTTTCTCCATTTATCACACCTGCTATGAAACTGAAAATAGCTGCGTAATTCTACCAGCGACCCATTAAAAATGGAGGATTACCGGATTTCACAGGCCGGGTTACAATCTGTCAGATCATTGGGCATGATGGCGCTCGGTAGATTCTGATAGCAAACCGGGCGCAGGAACCGGCGGATTGACAGGGTGCCGACCGATGTGGCGCCAAAGTTTGTTGATGCCGGATATGGCCCACCATGGACCATGGTGTCGCTGACCTCGACACCGGTGGGAAAACCATTTGCCAGGATGCGTCCAGCCTTACGTTCCAGAATGGGCAGCAGTTTTTGCGCGGTTTTGTGATCCCTATCTTCCATGTGTAATGTACATGGAATCTGACCTGTGAGGCTGTGCGCAATCTTTAGCATTTGCTCCGGATTATCGACAGAAACGATGATGCCCAAAGGGCCAAACACCTCATGCGACAGGTCTGGATTTGCCAGCCATGTATCGGCATCCGTAGCAAAAAGCTGTGGACTGGCTTGTCGTGCAGAGTTGGCGCTCGTCAACACCTTTTCAACGCCTTTGCTGTTTTCAACCACAGATTTTCCGTCGCAAAATGCCGCAGCGATCCCTGATGTCAGCATGGATTGTGGTTGGATTTTAGCTAATGCTGTGCTGGTCTGCTCACCAAAGGTTCCCGCCATATCCTTGTGGATAATCGCAACCCCGGGATTGGTGCAAAACTGCCCGGATCCCATGGTTAAGGAGGTGGCCCAACCGGCCCCGATTTCGCCCAGACGGCTGGCCGCGGCACCGGGCAGGATGAACATTGGATTGATTGCCCCCAATTCTCCGAAAAATGGAATTGGATTGAGGCGCGCAGCGCAAAGATCAAACAGCGCTCGTCCCCCGGTTTGAGAGCCGGTGAAACCAACCGCATTAATCAACGGATGTTGCACCAGTGCGGCGCCAATTTCTTGGCCGCCATCCTGAATAAAACTGAAAACCCCAGGGTGCAGATCAAGCCGTTTTCGTGCGGCGTCAATTGCCTTAGCGATGATTTCGCCGGTACCGGGATGGGCAGGATGACCCTTTACAATAACCGGGCAACCGGCCGCTAATGCCGCCAGCCGTTGAAAACGCCAATGGGAAGTTAGAGGCACCAAACACGGCCACCGGGCCAAGGGGGCGCATCATCATGTGCATTTCAGGGCGTGGCAGGGGCGTTCGCTCTGGCAGGGCAGGGTCGTGGCGGCGATCCAGATATGCCCCCAACATGATATGGGTTGCAAAGAGGCGCAATTGCCCGGTTGTACGCCCACGCTCGCCTTGTAGACGTGCCTCTGGCAGCCCGGTTTCCTGCGTGCCGATTTCGGTTATTTCATCTGCCCGAAGCTCAATTTCATCAGCAACCGCATTCAAAAAATCTGCACGGATTTTGCGGCTGCTTTGGCCATAACTCCAGAATGCGGCCTCGGCGGCTTTGCATGCGATGTTAACCTGTTCAACAGTACTCGCCGAAAATTGGCGGCTTTGCCCATGCACCGGATCGGATGTGAAAACCGTGCCGCCGGTTTCCCAGTGCCCTGCAATCAGGCTTTTGCCATTTAACATATTGTATTCCTTTTAGATAAGACCACGTTTGGCCAAATTACGCATGAGCGCGGCCGTTCCAAATTCCCAAGGCGGGCATTTTGGGCTAAGTCGCACGGTATTTTTCAGGCACCCCAGCTCGGGATTTGAAATACAGACCTGATCGCCCAGTTTATGGGTGAACCCTTCACCGGGCTTGTCGCGGTCTTGGGTCGGGGCAAAAAGCGTGCCCAGAAACAGAAAGAACCCGTCGGGGTATTGATGATGCGCTCCACAGGTCTGGCTGACAAGGTCCAGCGGATCCCGGCTGATATCGGCCATAGTGCTTTGCCCCTTTAACTGAAACCCATCCGGCCCGGATACTGCCAGATCGAGCACTGCATGGCGGACATCCTCAATGTCGTAAGTTTGATCAAACAACCGCAGAGCAGGGCCAATGGAACAGGCCGCATTATTATCTTTTGCCTTGCCCAGTAACAACGCGGATCGCCCTTCGATGTCACGCAGATTAACGTCATTACCCAATGTTGCACCCTGCACCTGTCCGCGACTGTTAACGGCCAGCACAATCTCAGGCTCTGGATTATTCCAACTTGAATGGGGATGCAGTCCGACACTGGCACCATGCCCAACCGAGGACATTGGCTGTGCTTTGGTGAAAACCTCAGCGTCCGGGCCGATGCCAACTTCAAGATATTGTGACCAGATACCTTCGGCGATCAACGCCGATTTTAGTGCTTTGGCCTTGTCGGAGCCGGGCACAACTGCACGCAGGCTATCGCCCAGAATTTCGGTGCAGCGCGCCCGGATGCGTTCCAGCCATCCACGAACAGTCAGCGCGTGCAACAAAGCAAACCCGGTTGA
>CAZSSS010000338.1:0-2664 GCA_964609255.1 uncultured Rhodobacterales bacterium | reverse complement strand
AACGTGGTGGAAAACTGGAACAGCGCCAACGGCTTTGTATTCTTTGGCAAGGGCGGTGAAATTGCCACCAACCGGATTGAGGACCAGGAAATATCAGCCCTGTCTTTGCATCTTCTGCAAGCCTCAATGGTCTATGTAAACACCCGCATGATGCAATCAGTGCTGACGGAACCGCAATGGGCAACGCGCATGACGCCAGATGATTATAGGGGGCTTTCGCCTGCCATCTATGGGCACCTTAATCCATACGGGTGGTTTGATGTGGATTTGAATAGGCGGATTGATTTTAAACGAAAGGCCGCGTAGTTTTCGGTTATGGAATACTATTTCACGACCAGTAGGCGGATAAACCTGCAGTTCACCACGAGCCAAGTTTCCTGCACGAAGGGCGGGAAACAGTCACGTTTGATAAAGCTCATAAAAAGGATCCCAGCTTGTATCTTGGTGCCAATCATACTCTGCTTTGTTGGCTACTTCAACAGCGGCCGGTTTGCCTAGCAGATGGGCGATGACCGCGAGGCTCATATCCATTCCAGCAGACACGCCCGATGACGTAAAGAAATTCCCGTCTTCAACCCAACGCGCCTTGGCCACCCAATCAACATTTGGTCCAAATGGGCACACCCAATTGAAGGCCGCTTTGTTTGTTGTGGCTCTGCGTCCATCGAGAATACCGCTGCGTGCAAGTAGAGCGCTGCCAGTGCAAACGCTCATGATCAGGCAATTGGTTTGGGCAACCGTTTGAAGCCAACCGTTGATTGTTTCATTTGGGGGTTCGACTGGTGTTCCGGGTCCGCCGGGCACCAAAATCAGATCGAATTCTGGAGCATCTTCAATCAAAATATCAGGCAAAACACGCTGCCCATGGCGGCTAATAACCGGGGCCATTGCTTCTGCAATCAAGGTGATTTCAATCGCGTCAGGCAAGCAACCAAACATTTCTATTGGCCCAAACAAATCGAGCGTTTCAAACCCATCAAAGACCAACGCGGCGAGCGCCCTCATTGTGCATTCCCCAATGTTGTAGATTTTGAAAAATCGATGCCATGATCTTTGACAAACCGCTTTGTCGATGCTGGATTCTCCAGCAGGAAGTGGGCGGGGCGGATGGGGCGTGCGACCAGGTTGCCAGAACAATTCGGGCAAATGTCTTTAAAATGATCTCGGGCGCAATCCGCGCAGAAGGTGCACTCATACGTACACATGCGCGCGTCGGTGGCGCTTGGCGGAAGGTCTTTGTCGCAGCATTCACAGTTGGGTTTTAGGATGAGCATTTTCGTGTCCTTTGATTTGATATGTGCCTAGATTAATCAAAACGGGTCTGTCATAAATGACATCATGCCCTCGAATCAAGCCAACTTATCAAAATCCATCCTGTTCGTCGTTTTTCCGCACGTGAAATTGCTGGATATCGCAGGGCCGCTACAAGTGTTTACCGACGCTTGCCTGAGAGAGCGCGCTCGTTATGACGTGGCTGTCGCGTCGCTTGATGGGGGCAGGTTGGAAACAGACACTGTGCTGTCAATCAACGCCTCTCATTTAGCAAAATGGCGCGACGCTGACATTGACACCTTGATCATTGCCGGTGGTAGCGGTGCTCAAGCAGCTGCTAAAAATATGCAGTTGGTCGCATTGCTTACCGAACTTGCAGGGAAGGCGACAAGGGTGGGGTCTGTTTGCACGGGTGCATTTGTGCTTGCTGCCATGGGCCTCTTAGACGGACGGCGCGCGGTCACACATTGGGATTCTTGCACCGAGCTTCAAGGTGAATTCCCAAAAGTCCAAGTCGAAGCCGACCCTATTTTCATCAATGATCGCGGCGTTTGGTCATCGGCGGGTGTCACGTCCGGAATAGATATGGCATTAGCCATGGTCACCGATGATTTTGGCAAAAAAATTGCGTTGTCGACCGCCCGATATTTGGTGACATATGTTGTGCGTCCGGGCGGGCAGTCGCAGTTTAGCACCACACTGGAGAACCAGACAAAAGATTCCACGGGGCAGTTTGAAAATCTCCACCTCTGGATCGCAGATAACTTAACCGCCGATTTGCGTGTGGACGCTTTGGCCGCATTTGTCGGTATGAGCTCACGAAATTTTACACGCAGATACATTGCGGAAATCGGCGTTTCTCCAGCAAAGTCTGTTGAGAGAATACGCGTTGAGGCCGCACGGGTTATTTTGGAAAGTAGCCAGATGTCGATAAAATCGGTGGCACGACGAAGCGGGTTTGGAGATGAAGAACGTCTGCGCCGGGCGATGCAGCGACACCTCAATATTGCCCCAAGTGAATATCGCGAAAGGTTTCAGCCATTGAGTTGATTTTGCAATGATCGAATGTCCGCAATCGGGAAGCTGCAGCACAGCTAGGGACAGGGTGGTCAACGTCCGGTAGGGCGGCTTCACCGGCGGTGAATCTCGTGAAAGGGTTCAATGAGGTTATCTGGTTGCTTTTGTCGGGTGTCAGCATGATCCAGTAGTTCCAAATGGGTACACCCAAACGATACACATGTATGTTACGCTGCTTAGTGTCACTTTTGGGTGGTAAAATTTTAATTGTTACGATAAGCACGCAATACCACCCTATTGTTACGGATACATCATGGCCCGCATCGGATATGCCCGCGTTAGCACCACAGATCAGGATTTGGATATCCAGATTGC
>CAZSSS010000337.1:0-2674 GCA_964609255.1 uncultured Rhodobacterales bacterium | reverse complement strand
GCATTGATTCAGAACACTGTTAGATAGGCAAGATATTAATAGGTCCTGACCCTAGGGTTTATTGGCAAACAGGCCCTGCAATCTGTCATGCAGTATTGCAGGGTTGTCGAAATGCAACCGAACCGGCAGGGTCAGAACCTCGGGGCGAAAGTATTTCGGCAGCCGGATGGCGTCTTTTTCGGTTGTAACCAATTGGCAGCGGTTTTTTTGCGCTTCGGCGCGCAGGCGTTGCAATACCGCGTCTGAATATTCCGCATGATCGGCAAATTCATGGGTGGCGATAATCTCTGCTCCTTGGGCTTTTAGGGTGTCAAAAAATTTGGCGGGGCGGCCAATGCCGGCAAAGGCAATAACCCGCAGCCCGTGCCAGTCCATTCCGGTTTCAAGCGCCTGTAATTCTGCTTTTACATGGGGCAGGCCGGTAATTTCCGGCCACGTTTCAGACATTGTTTTTTGTGCATTGCTGTTGCCAATCGACACAATAAGATCAGCGCGCAAAAGCCCCGATTTCAGGGTTTCGCGCAGCGGCCCGGCGGGCATCACGCGGCCATTGCCAAACCCGATTTGGGCGTCAACCACAACAATCGACAGGTCTTTGAAAATTGACGGGTTTTGAAATCCGTCATCCAGCAAAATTAAATCCGCGCCATTTTTGATGGCTTGTTTTGCCCCTGCGGCGCGGTTTTTTGCAACCCAAACCGGCCCAAAGGCTGAGGCCAGCAGCGGCTCATCACCCACTTGGGT
Organism: uncultured Rhodobacterales bacterium; assembly: GCA_964609255.1. Lineage (GTDB taxonomy): Bacteria > Pseudomonadota > Alphaproteobacteria > Rhodobacterales > Rhodobacteraceae > UBA3077. Next base: position 1,930 of record CAZSSS010000337.1, on the reverse strand, counting down.
TGTTGTGTGGAGCCGTTCATCCACACGTAATGGCCCGATTTCAGAGCCGCCAAACCCTCGTGAAACAATATGTGCGCTCAGCCCTTTTTGTGCCAAAAATGCTTGAATCGCGATAACCGTCGGGGTTTTTCCGGTGCCGCCCACATTAATATTGCCAACGCAAATTACAGGCACCGACATTTTTCCCCATGCGCCTGCGGCCATTTTTCGGGTGCTGATGCTTTGCCAAATCTTGGCAAGTGGTGTCAGCAAAATGGGCAAAAATCCGGGCTTTTGCCTTGGGGAGTTCCAAAAATCAGGCGCCCGCATCAGGTTTGGCCCTGTGGGATAACTGTGTCGACCAGATTTGCAATCTGGGTCAGGGCCTCAACGCCCTCGCTGCCTACACGCCAGCCCGCTGTGGCCAGTTCGGCGGATTTGTCGGGGGCCAGAATTGACGCGAGGCTGGCACCTAGATTGGCGGGGTTATCAACCCGAACCAACGCGCTGCCCTTTGCAAGCTGGCGAAAACGTGCGCCATGCGGAAAAGTGATTGCGCCGCAAATCACAGCAGAGCCAAGCGCAACGGCTTCGAACGGGTCGCAAGATGCTGGCCCGTTAAATGATCCGCCCATCACACAGACCGAGGCAAGACGATACCAAACCCCAAGCACCTTTGGCGACGAGGCCAGCAGGATATCGCATTGCGGATCAACCGGCGATGCGGGGTTGTCGGTGCTAACACGCCAGCCGCCGCTTCGTAAAATTCTGGAAATCTCGCCAACATCCTCGCCAGCGGCGGGAACGATGATCAGGGCGGCGGTCGGGAAGGATTTTCGTGCAATATGATGCGCGTTTGAAATCACGGATAATTCCGATATGCGCAGATGTGGCGCACACCAGATCGGCCGAGGGCCAAGCCCGGTTGCAATGGCACGGCGCATGGTTTCGTCATCCGGCAATGGCCACGCCATTTCAGAAATCGGCACCGCTTTGACAATTTTTTCAGCCGGATAGCCAAGGCTTTGCAACCGTTCAGCCGCACCGCTTGAAACCACCTGCGCGCGGTCAAATTGCGCAAGCACGGTGTTGACGGTCCGGCGTATACTGCGGCGCGACAGATCAAGCACCGGCATATTAATCAAAAACATCGGCTTTTTGTGACTTTTGAAACGCTGCAAAACGCGCAGCTGGAAAATAGGGTCCGCCCAAAGCAACAGGTCGGGCTGCCAATGGTTCAGAAAATCCTCAACGCTTAGGGCGGTATCATTTGGTAATCGGGTTACAAATGTGTTTTTTGCATCACGCCAAACGGTTTCTTCGTTTGAGCTAAGCAAACACGCCAACCCTTTATGCCTTGCGCACAGCATTTGGCACAATTCCTGCACCGGTTCCGGCGGTGTTTCGGTTGGGAAATGCAACCAGACCAGCGGCCCTGCTGGTCGCTTTGCATAGTCGGGTGCTTTGGCTGGCCCTGCGCGCAGAAATGCGGCCAACCTAGAGGCAACGCCCGGCGCAGCAGGGGGGGTGTTTGGCATGCTTAGCCAAGCTCCTCGGTTGGCCCTGCCTCGGATTCTTCATCACGCAGGCGATGCAGATGGGCGATGAAATATCGGGTATGGGCGTTATCAACCGTGCGGTGCGCGGCCCCTTTCCATGCATCAAACGCTTTTTGATAGCTTGGGTAAATGCCGATGATGTCGATATTTTCGGTATCGCGAAATACATTGGCTTGCGGGTCAATTAGTTCGCCGCCAAAAACAAGATGTAACCGTTGGGTCATTGGAGTTCCTCTCAATTGGTTCCCTGATCAGGTAGCGGGTTTTTAGCGCGGCATCAAGGCGTGCATGATGTCGGCATGCACGGGTTCTGGCGCGGCAATTACCCCCGCCAACATCGGTGATGGGGTGTTATAACGGGTTGGTTGCCCGGTTTTGTCGCTGACGGTGCC
>CAZSSS010000336.1:0-2676 GCA_964609255.1 uncultured Rhodobacterales bacterium | reverse complement strand
TGTTAACGCAACGGCAACAAAAAGGCTGGCGGGACCAGGGGGCATTTTTGCAACGCCCTTAAACCCGATAACAGCATGCGCCAAGGCGGTTTCCTGCCGGATTGGCCACCAGATACCTCTGGCCCAAAGCAGGTGCAAAACGGCAATGGCAAGCAAAACAATATCAAGAATAATGAGCATATAATTTTTGTCCCTTTGATTTTATCGCAGCCTTATATTATTTTTTGACGCTTGCACAATAAAATAGTTGCATTCCGGTGCGCCCCTGCCATGGTGCGAGAATGTTATAACGGTGCAGCCCTCTCATGCGTATTGTAATTTCTTTTACCGCCCTTTTTCTGTCGATCTCGCTTTTGCAGCTTAGTTCTGGCGCGATTGGCCCGCTGGATGTGTTGTCCGGGGTGCAACTGGGGTTTAGTAATGCGCAGATTGGCCTGTTGGGGTCGTCTCATTTTATCGGGTTTTTTGTTGGGTGCTGGTTGTCGCCACGTTTGATGGGCACGGTCGGGCATTCACGCGCTTTTGCGGCCTTCGCGGCCATTGGTGCCATAGGTGCGATGTCGCATCCGATGATCCAACATCCCGCCGCCTGGGCTGCGCTGCGTGTCATGACGGGGCTTTGTGTTGCGGGGTGTTATACGGTGGTAGAGGCCTGGATGCAGGCCAAGCTGACCAACAGCAACCGTGGCAAAGTCATGGCCAGTTATCGCACGGTTGACATCGTGGCCTCCTCGGCTGCGCAATTGATGATCGGCGCGCTAACTCCGGCCAGCTATATGGCTTATAATATTCTGGCAATATTATGTTGCGCGTGTTTGCTGCCGCTGATGCTTACGAAAACCTCGGAGCCTATAACGCCAACAACCCCGCGATTGCGGCCAATTCAGACAGCGCTTGTGTCGCCTTTGGGGGCGGCGGGGGTGATTGTTGCGGGGGTTTCTTCAGCGGCGTTTCGCATGGTGGGGCCGATATACGGGCAAGGCATTGGCCTGACCACCGCCCAGATCGGCACATTTCTGGCCACTGTTCTGGTTGGCGGTGCTTTGGCGCAATTGCCTGTGGGGCTGCTGGCGGACCGGTTTGACAGGCGTTGGGTGTTGATAGGGTTATCCGTTCTTGCCATCGCGGCCTGCGCGGCATTGGTTGCAGCGGGCACCGACAGTTATGCACAGATATATCTGTTTGCCCTGTTTTTCGGTGCGTCGATGTTCCCTATATTTTCGGTTTCAACGGCCCATGCCAATGATTTTACCGCTGCAAAAGATATGGTAGAGGTCAACGCCTCGTTGCTTTTTCTTTATGGCATAGGGGCAATATTCAGCCCGTTGGTGGCGGCGCTGCTTATTGAATGGTTTGGGCCATCCAGCTTGTTTGTCTTTATCAGCCTTGCGCATGTATTTCTGGTTGGTTTTGGCCTGTGGCGTATGTCGACGCGCCCGACAAGCACACATCGCACCCGTTATGCCTATGTGCCGCGCACCTCATTTTATATCAGTAAATTATTGCGCCGTCGTAAGGGGTAAGCCCCGCTGACCTGTGCAAAAATTGCGTTTCTTTGTTTTCCAAATACTCATTTCCCTAAATTTGTCTGCACACCAGTTGCCCCTGTTACACAGATGTGCCAAAACATGTCGAAATTCTGATCTGATCAAAGGCCATAATATGACCGATTTTAACGCCGCGCGCATCGAAATGGTGGATTGTCAGGTCCGCCCCTCGGATGTCACGCTTTATCCTGTGATCGAAGCAATGCTTAGCGTGCCGCGCGAAGAATTCGTGCCGCGTGATATGCGTGAGGTGGCCTATGCCTCGGACCATATTTTGCTGGGGCTAAATCGCGTGGTTCTGGACAGCCGCATTCTGGCCAAAATGCTGGACGCGTTGAATATTCAGCCCGATGATCTGGTATTGGATATTGGTGCGGGCATGGGGTATTCCAGCGCGGTGATTGCCCATCTGGCCGAAGTTGTTATCGCGGTTGAGGAAATCGAGGTTCTGGCCAACGAGGCCGAGCGGATACTATCCGAACAATCTGCCGATAATGCGGTGGTGCAGGTTGGTATTCTGGCTGAAGGTGCGCCAAAACATGGCCCCTATGATGCCATCATCATTGAAGGCGGCATTGAACAAGTGCCCGATGCCTTGCTTAATCAGCTTAAGACCGGCGGGCGCATTGCGGTAATCCGGATGGAAAATGCATTGGGTCAATGTATGATCGGGCGTAAAACCGCATCGGGTGTTGATTGGCGTTGGTCGTTTGATGCTGCAGCGCCGGTGCTGCCCGGATTCGAAAATCCTGCAAAATTTTTATTTTAAGCTAACGAATCCTTGCGCCTCGGCGCAAAGGGTTTAGCCTCCGGTTTCTTGCAGGAATCGGAGAATCGGTGTGGCATTGTATTTGCAAAAACTTCTGATGGTATGTGCTGTTGCATTAACCACTATATTTGCGAATTCCGCATCTGCGGATACGCTGTTGGATGCGATGCGTCTGGCGTATGAAACCAATCCGACATTGGCGATTAATCGTGCGGCTTTGCGCACTACGGACGAATCGGTGGCGCAGGCATTGGCAGCGCGGCGCGGGTCGTTGGCCCTGACGGGCAGCGCCAATTTTGTTCAAGCGCCGGCGTTTGACGGGGTGTTGACCGACAGCTATGCCATCGCGCTGAACGCAAA
>CAZSSS010000335.1:0-2681 GCA_964609255.1 uncultured Rhodobacterales bacterium | reverse complement strand
GTTCATCAACCGTCGCGGTTACGCACCGCTGACGCTTTGCCGCGCTTGTGGCGAACAAATCGGCTGTGATCACTGCGATGCACGCATGGTTGAACACCGCTTTCAAAACCGTCTTATGTGCCATCAATGCGGCGCAACAAAACCGATGCCCGAGGCCTGCCCAAGCTGCGAAGTTGTTGGCAAACTGGCGGTTATTGGTCCAGGGGTGGAGCGTTTGGCCGAGGAGGTCACAGCCCTTTTTCCCGATGCGCGCGTGGCGATTTTGTCGTCCGATCTGGCTGATTCAGCACGGGGGCTAAAGCAGATGATAGACAACATCGCCTCGGGTGGCGCGGATATCGTGATCGGCACGCAACTGGTTGCCAAGGGTCATAATTTCCTGCATCTGACCCTGGTCGGCGTGATTGACGCTGATCTGGGCCTGCAAGGCGGTGATTTGCGCGCCGCTGAGAAAAGTTTTCAGCTTATCCGGCAGGTGGCGGGGCGGGCAGGGCGGGCTGAAAAGCCGGGCCGCGCATTATTGCAAACCCACCAACCGGATCATCCGGTTATTCAGGCGATTCTGTCTGGCGACGAGGAAAATTTCTGGCGCACCGAGGCCGAGGCTCGCCGACAAGCAGGGTCACCGCCCTTTGGGCGCATGGCGGGGGTGATATTATCTGGCCCTGACGAAGCCGCGGTGTTTGGCGTGGCGCGCGAATTGGCGCGAAATTGGGGGGCGCTAGACGCCATAAACGCCCAGCTTTTTGGCCCGGCCGCCGCGCCGGTCGCGCGTGTTCGTGGCCGTTATCGCGTGCGTCTGCTGGTGAAATCAGCCAAAGGTGCGCGCCTGCAAGACGCATTGCGCGCCTGGGTGGCACCGCTGAGGTTACCACCAAATATCCGCATTCAATTGGACATTGATCCGCAAAGTTTCTTTTAAAATGCTATTTCAATAACTGGGCAAGGTTGGCACCATAGTCGTTTTTGCAAAATATTTCGACACGGCTTTCCAGATCAGCGGCAGAAATCCAGCCCTGTTCAAAGGCGATTTCATCAAGGCTGCCAACCAGCAATCCTTGGCGTTTTTGCATCGTGCGCACAAAATTTCCCGCGTCCAAAAGGCTGCCATGGGTGCCTGTATCAAGCCACGCATAGCCCCGCCCGAGCAGCTCTACCGTTAGGGTGCCCTCCTCAAGATACATTTCCAAAAGCGAGGTTATTTCAAGCTCACCACGGGCCGATGGTTTGATGTTATGCGCTTTTTGCGAGGCGCTGCCGTCCAGAAAATATAACCCTGTGACCGCATATTGTGAGGCAGGTTTTTCAGGCTTTTCGATGATCGATGTAACCGCCCCATGCGCATCAAAACCGACCACGCCATAGCGCCCGGGGTCAACAACACGATAGCCAAATACAGTGCCACCTTGGAGTTTTGCATGGGCGTTTTGCAACACATCCGTCAGGCCGTGCCCAAAGAAAATATTGTCCCCCAACACCATCGCAGATGCCCCACCATCCAGAAATTGTTCTGCCAGAACATATGCTTGCGCCAGACCTTCGGGTTCTGGTTGGGGTATATAGCTAAGCGTGATTCCCCACTGGGACCCATCCCCCATAAGGCGCTTGAATTGCTCCTGATCGTCGGGCGTGGTGATAATCGCGATCTCCCGAATACCGGTAAGCATCAAGGCCGAAAGCGGATAAAATATCATCGGTTTGTCGTATATCGGCAGCAATTGTTTGGAGATGCCCATCGTTACCGGATAAAGCCGTGTGCCCGATCCGCCCGCCAGAATAATGCCTTTGCGATGTGTCATTTTGATCCCTTTAAGTCAGATAAAACCTGCGACAATGACTTTCGCCAGTCGGGCTGTGTGATGCCAAATTCCCGTTCAAGATCGCGGCAATCCAACCGAGAGTTCCGTGGCCGTTTTGCAGATGTTGGAAATTCTTCGGAAGCAACGCCATGGGTTGCAATATCTTGATGTGATTGGCGGAAAATTTCGCGCGCGAAATCGTGCCAGTTGGCTGATGGCGCGCCACAATAATGGTAGGTTCCGCTGCGGGCATTGCCTTTATAAAACTGCGCCGCCATCGCCAATAATGTTGTTGCGATATCGGCGGCGGCGGTTGGTCCGCCAAACCGGTCATTCACAATATTCAGGGCATCCCGGTCAGCCGCCAAGCGCAGCATGGTTTTGACAAAATTATCACCATGCGCCGAAAAAACCCATGCAGTGCGCAAAATAGCAAAGCGCCCTGCGGCGGCGCGCACCCCTTGTTCGCCCAGCAATTTTGAGGAGCCATAGGCGTTGACAGGCTGTGTTTTGTCGTTTGGTGCGCGCGGCTGCGTGCCCGACCCGCCAAAAACATAATCTGTTGAAATATGCAAAAACGGAATGCTAATGCTGGCCGCAGCGCGGGCCATGGCAGCGGGCGCGGCACCGTTGACAAGGTTGGCCAATTCTTGCTGCTGCTCGGCCATATCAACATTTGTATAGGCGGCTGCGTTAATCACCACATCGGGGCGGTTTTTAATGATAACAGCCGCACAAGCCGCCGGATTTTCCAGATCAGCCTGATCACGCCCCAGCGCGATACAATTGGATTGCCGTTGTAATTCCCGCGCAACCTGCCCGGTTTTGCCAAAAACAAGCAGCTTCATGAGGGTTTCCCCAGCCGTTCCCCGACGCCCTTTC
>CAZSSS010000334.1:0-2682 GCA_964609255.1 uncultured Rhodobacterales bacterium | reverse complement strand
GGGGCCATATCAATGCCGTCTGTCCGCATATAGGTGATGTAACCGGCCTCATACAAGCGTTGCGCTGTGGACATGGTTTGGCGCGCGCCAAAGCCGAATTTGCGGCTGGCTTCTTGTTGCAAGGTTGAGGTCATGAAGGGTGCGGACGGGTTACGCGTGGCCGGTTTGGCCTCGACTTTCAACACGCTCAGATCGCGTGAGGTAATCGCCTGCACCGCAATTTCAGCCGCCGCCGCATTGCCCATATCAAATTTATCAAGCTTTTTGCCGCCAAGCACGGTTAGGCGTGCCTCAAATTCCTGACCGCGCGGGGTGGTCAAAATCGCCTTTACGGTCCAGTATTCTTGGGGCTTAAACGCCTCAATCTCCATTTCGCGTTCAACAATCAGGCGCAGGCAAACCGATTGCACCCGCCCGGCTGATTTTGCGCCGGGCAATTTGCGCCACAGCACGGGCGACAGGTTAAACCCCACCAGATAATCCAGCGCACGGCGCGCCAGATATGCCTCAACCAGTTCCATATCCACTTGGCGCGGGTTTTTCATGGCGTCAGTTACGGCTGATTTGGTGATGGCATTAAACACCACCCGCTCGACCTTGGTTGATTTCTTGATCACCTTGCGTTTGCGCAACGCTTCTTCCAGATGCCACGAAATCGCCTCGCCCTCACGGTCCGGGTCGGTTGCGAGGATCAGTTTATCGTCGCTATCCGCCTTCATCGCGTCAACGATGGCGCGAATATGTTTTTGTGACTGGCTGCCAACCTGCCATTTCATCTCAAAGTCATTATCCGTATCAACCGAGCCATCCTTGGGCGGCAGGTCGCGAACATGGCCATACGACGCCAACACGGTAAAACCGGGGCCGAGGTATTTCTCAATGGTTTTGGCTTTAGCAGGGGATTCGACAACAACAACGGCCATGCGGTATTCTCCGAAAACTAGATAGGCTTGATGGGCGCGGAACATGTAGTGCGGATGGGGGGCTTGTCAATAGGTGACGTTTCAACGCCGCTGGTTGGCAAAAAAGTTTCCATGACCGTTGTTTTTATACATTCGATATGTGTAGTATAGATTGAAAGCATTATTTTAATCACTTTTCAGGAGGCAAGACATGGCAGAAATTGTTATATTGGGCGCAGGAATTGGTGGTTTGCCGATGGCCTATGACCTTAAAAAATCAATCCGGGCTGAGGATAATATCACGGTTATTTCCAACAATTCGTATTTTCAGTTCACCCCGTCCAATCCGTGGGCGGCTGTCGGTTGGCGTAAACGCGAAGACATCACCATTGATCTTGCGCCCGTGTTGGCCAAACAAGGCATCAGCTTTATCGCTGACGGGCTGGTCAAAATTGACCCCGAAAAAAACCTGCTAACGCTGGAAAGCGGCCGTGAGGTTTCTTATGATTACGTGGTTATTGCCACGGGGCCAGAATTGGCATTTGACGAAATTGAGGGCCTCGGCCCACAAGGTTTCACCCAATCGGTTTGCTCGGTTGACCATGCATTAGAAGCCAATGACGAATGGGAAAAATTCTGCGCCAATCCCGGCCCGATCGTGGTGGGGGCGGTGCAAGGTGCTTCGTGTTATGGTCCGGCATATGAATTTGCCATGATCATGGACACGGACCTGCGCAAGCGCGGCATTCGTGACAAGGTGCCGATGACATTTGTAACAGCCGAACCCTATGTGGGTCATTTGGGCCTTGGCGGTGTTGGCGATACGCGCGGCATGCTGGAGGCAGAAATGCGCCAGCGTCACATCAAATGGGTCACCAATGCCCGCACCGACAAAGTCACCGACGGCAAAATGTTTGTCAGCGAAATGGCTATGGGCGGCGATGTTGTTGCCACCCACGAGCTTGACTTCAACTATGCCATGATGCTGCCGGCATTCCGTGGCATTCCGGCCTTTATGGGTGTTGAAGGTCTGGTTAATCCGCGTGGATTTATCACCGTGAATTCGCATCAGCATAACGCCAAATATCCAAATATCTATGCGGTGGGTGTTTGTATCGCCATTGCCCCGCTGGAAACCTCGGCGGTGGCGGTGGGCGTGCCCAAAACCGGCTATATGATCGAAAGCATGGTTGCCGCAACAGCGGGCAATATCGGGCAGGTTCTGCGCGGACAAGAACAAACCCACGAACCCACATGGAACGCATTTTGTCTGGCTGATTTTGGCGACAAAGGCGTGGCCTTTTTGGCAGAACCGCAAAACCCGCCGCGCAACCGCAACTGGGCGGCTGAGGGCAAATGGGTGCATTGGGCCAAAATCGGCTTTGAAAAATATTTCATGCGCAAAATCCGCAAAGGCCAGTCCGAACCGTTTTTTGAAAAAACCATGATGAAAACCATCAGCCTAACGCGGTTAAAAGACAAATAGGCTGGTCAGGGTTTTTGAAACCAAGCCAAGTTATGCTGCGCCTGGCGGACCTTACGGGGTAAAGGCCGGGCGCGGCTTTGCGTGATCAGGATGCCAAAATGGACCCCAGTATTAATGTTTTGGGTGAACCGCTAAAGCAGTGTTCGCTAACGCCTTTAACAGGGTTTTTCCGCGATGGTTGCTGTAATACCGGCAATAGTGACCGTGGCAAGCACACAGTATGCGTTCAGGTCACAGACGTGTTTCTAGCGTTTTCAAAATATCTCGGGAATGATCTATCCACACCGCGCCCCG
>CAZSSS010000333.1:0-2688 GCA_964609255.1 uncultured Rhodobacterales bacterium | reverse complement strand
CCGTTGCTTCAGTGTGTAAGGCTGCTGCAAAACTGAATATCTGGATGATGAATGTGCATGCATCTGGCGGTTTAAAAATGATGCAAGCAGCAAGTGATGCATTGCAGAATGAAGCGGGTAGTTTTTCTCAATCGCCAAAGTTAATTGCTGTTTCTGTTTTAACTTCAATGAGTGATGAACAGTTGCAGCAAACAGGTGTGAATGCTTTGGTCAAGGAGCAAGTTGTTCATTTGGCACAGCTTGCAAAACAAGGCGCGCCTGTCAGTTATGGAGGTTTCAGCAGCAATGTTGACATGAAATCCGGCGCGCCTGCTTTTGGCACACCCGAGCACATCAAGATGCAACTGGGCGGCGGCCAATTGGCGCGCCATATCGGTATGCCGTGGCGCTCAGCCAGTGGCGCGGCGTCCAATACCGCGGATATGCAGGCTGCCAACGAAAATAACGCCGCGCTTTGGGGATGTTTGATGGCCAATGCTACATTTACCCTGCACGCGGCCGGCTGGCTGGAAGGCGGGCTGAGCTTTGGTTATGAAAAGTTTATCAATGACATCGAGGCCCTGCAAACCATCGCGGAACTTTGCACGCCTCCGGTTGGTAACGCCGCCGAAATCGGGTTTGACGCCTTGGCGGATGTTGATCCGGGCGGCCATTTCTTTGCAACCAACCACACAATGGAGCGGTATGAAACCGCGTTTTATGAACCACTGGTTGCTGATCTGCGCAATGTTGGTGCATGGGAAGAAGCCGGGGCAAAAAGCTCAGCTGAGCGGGCCACAGATATTTGGCAAAAAACGCTTAAAAATTTTGAAAAACCGGCCACAAGCCTTGACGCGGTGGAACGATTGCAGCCCTATATCGAGGCTGGAAAAAAGCGCGGCGGTGCCTTTCCGGTGGAATAACAAATTTACGATTTGCCGCTGTCATTTTATATCGGAGCAAAAATGCAAAAGCCGGATTTTAGTGCTGATTTCATATCAGCAAAAGCCCTGGATGAAAACGATCCGCTTCGCGATCTGGCATCCCAGTTTATTTTGCCCAAAGACGTGATTTATCTGGACGGTAATTCGCTGGGTTGCATGCCAAAAGCCGCGTTTTCTGACATCACAGAAACCGCCCAAACCGAATGGGCGCAAGACCTTATTACCAGTTGGAACAAGGCGAACTGGTTTGCGTTACCAACCACTTATGGCGATATTCTGGCACCGCTTATCGGCGCAGATCAGGGTGAGGTTGTTATTTCCGACACCACATCCTTGAACGTTTACAAGGCCATTTTTGCCGGGCTTTCCCTGCGCCCTGATCGTCATGTTATCGTGTCGGAATCCAGCAGTTTCCCGACCGATTTATACATGGCTGAGGGGGTTCTAGCATCACGCCCTGGCTTAAAAATGCAGCTTGAAACCAATGGGAATATCCTGGATTTAATCGACAAAAATACCGCTGTGGTGCTGCTTAATCATGTTGATTACCGCACCGGTGAGATTTGTGACGTTGAAAAAATCACCCGGCATAGCCACAAAATGGGGGCTATTGTGATTTGGGATCTGTGCCACAGCGCGGGCAATATGCCGGTTAATCTGAACCAGCATAACGTTGATCTGGCCATCGGCTGCACCTATAAATACTTGAATGGAGGGCCGGGATCGCCCGCGTTCAATTTTGCCGCCAAACGACATTTGGCCGCGCTAAAACAGCCGCTTTGCGGGTGGTGGGGGCATGCAAAACCTTTCGCTTTTGATACGGATTTCACCCCGGATACCGGCATTCGGAAATTTTTATGTGGCACCCAGCCCATTCTTTCATTCCGCGCCATGAAAGCCGGTTTGGATATTTTTACGCCACTATCCATCAAGGAAATTCGGGAAAAATCCATGTCTTTGACAGGCTTTTTTGTTGACCTGATCGAACATCATTGCCCCGAATTAACGGTGCTGTCGCCGCGTGATGCCACGCGGCGCGGGTCGCAGGTTTCTTTGACTTTTGCGGATGCCTATCCGGTTGTTCAGGCCTTGATCGCGCGCGGTGTTATTGGTGATTTCCGCATGCCGGATGTTCTGCGTTTTGGGTTTTCTCCGCTGTATAACAGCCACAAAGATGTGGCCGATGCGGTCGCTATTTTGACGGATATTCTGGCCAGTGAAATTTGGCGCGAAGCCCGGTTTCAGGCACGCGGCGCGGTGACTTAATCCTGCTTTGGCTGGTCATCGAACTGATCCGATAATATCCGCATGGAATGGCCTTTTGGGTCATCATATTGATTTGCTTTCAATGACCAGATAAATGCCCCCAGCCCCAGCGCGCCAAGGCCCAGCGATATAGGTATCAAAAGAACCAGAATGTTCATTTCATCCGTCCAACCCGCATTGCATTCAACGATACAGTAATCGACGACGCAGACATTGCCAATGCCGCCATAAGCGGCGTGGCAAACCCCGCCAGCGCAATGGGAACAGAAACCATATTATAAACCGCCGCAATGGTAAAATTCTCAATGATACGGCGTTTGGCAGCACGCGCAATGCGATAGCTTTGCCTGACCTGCCCCAGATCATTATTGATAATAATCATATCTGCGCTGGTGCGGCTGGCATCAACCGCGCTGGCTGGTGACATGGAAACATGCGCGGCGGCCAGTGCTGCTGCGTCGTTCAACCCGTCTCCTACCATCAATGTTTTATGGCCCTG
>CAZSSS010000332.1:0-2695 GCA_964609255.1 uncultured Rhodobacterales bacterium | reverse complement strand
TCCGGCCCCAGCTTTGAAACACCCGCCGAAATTCGGGCCATCCGGCGCATGGGCGCTGATGCGGTGGGCATGTCTACGGTCCCCGAGGTTATTCTGGCACGGTTTTTTGGCATGAAGGCCGCCGCGATTTCGGTGATTACCAATATGGCGGCAGGTTTAAGCAGTGAACATTTATCCCATGAGCACACTAAAAAGATGGCCCCGATTGGCGCTGCCAAGTTGGAAAAAGTGTTGCGGCGGTATCTTTCACAGCAATCTGGCTAAATTGCTCCGAAATGTCGCAGTTTTTAGATTGATATATTCAAGTTTTGTGTTGTAAACGAAGGCACCGTATAAAGGTGACATCATGCAAATATACCTTCCTATCGCCGAGATCTCGGTAAATGTTTTTCTGTTGCTCGGGCTGGGCACTGGCGTTGGCATTCTGTCGGGCATGTTTGGCGTGGGCGGCGGGTTTCTGATGACGCCGCTTTTGTTCATGATCGGCATTCCCCCGGCCGTCGCAGTTGCGACCGAGGCCAACCAGATTGTGGCCTCCAGTTTTTCCGGTGTGTTGGCGCATTTCAGGCGCAAAACCGTTGATTTCAAAATGGGCAGCGTGTTGCTGGTTGGCGGCTTGGCTGGCGCGGCTGTTGGTGTGCAGGTGTTCAAATACCTGAAATCCATCGGGCAGGTCGAATTGCTGGTCACCCTGACATACGTTGTTTTCCTTGGTATCATCGGCTCATTGATGTTTATCGAGAGCCTGAACGCCATTTGGAAATCCAAAAAACCGGGCGCGGTTTACAAGAAAAAGAAACATAACTGGATCCACGGCTTGCCGTTCAAAATGCGGTTTCGCACCTCAAACCTGTATATTTCAGTTATTCCGCCGCTTTTGGTCGGGGTGCTGGTTGGGATTCTGGCCGCGATCATGGGGGTTGGTGGTGGTTTTATCATGGTGCCTGCGATGATTTATCTGCTGGGAATGCCAACCAAAGTTGTGGTAGGCACCTCGCTTTTCCAGATCATTTTTGTGACAGCTTTTACCACGCTGGCCCACGCCACCCAAAACTTTACTGTTGATGCGGTGCTGGCGCTGCTACTGTTGCTTGGCGGTGTGATCGGTGCCCAGATCGGCGCGCGGATCGGGGTGAAACTAAAGGCCGAGCAATTACGTATTTTGTTGGCAATTCTGGTGCTTGGCATGTGCGGGAAACTGGCGCTTGATTTGCTGATCATGCCGTCTGAACTGTATTCTATCGGCGCGGGGGGACATTAAAATGATACGTATTCTTGCCATTTCGCTGATATTCTTGGCCAGTGCTGCACATGCACAAGAAACAATAATTGTTGGCCTAAGCCAAAGCAATGTTGCCATTACAGCCAATTTTTCAGGCTCGGACATTTTAATCTTTGGTGCGGTAAAACGCGATGGCCCGTTGCCCGATAATGCCGGGCCGCTGGATATTGCCATTGTGGTCGAAGGTCCGTTGCAGCATGTCACTGTGCGCCGCAAGGAAAAGAAACTCGGCATATGGATCAACACAGATTCACTGGATGTTGAACAAGCGCCCAGTTTTTTTACGGTTGCCACAACCGGCCCGCTGGAGGAGATCCTGACCGACGAATTGCGAAAAGAACACGCGATCGGGTTGGAATATGCGGTGCGTCTGCCCGAACATGATCTAGCCCCCGACACCGAAACCTTTAATGAGGCCATTGCCCGCATCCGCGTGGCAAACGGCCTCTATTCTGAACGCGAAGGCGCGGTTAGTTTCGGCGCGGAAACCCTGTTTAATACAGACATAGAACTGCCCTCCAACCTTGTTGAGGGTGATTACACCGCCAAAATATTCCTCATACGCGACCGGCAGATTATTGGCCAAGTTGCCGTGCAGATTTCCGTGCGTAAAACAGGGTTGGAACGCTGGATATACAATCTGGCCCATGAACAAGCGTTGATTTACGGGTTATTGTCGCTGCTGGTTGCGTTGGTTGCGGGTTATGGTGCCTCTGAAATTTTCCGCCGTCTAAAGGGCTGATTACCTGCTTAGTTGATCAAGTTTTGCCTCTATGGCGGCCAGTTTGGCGGTCACATCATCGCGAAAACCGTCAGTGGCTGCTGCCTCGGCCTCATCGCCCGCGCCCTCCATTGAGGTCACAATCAGGCCAACCACAAGGTTCACAACAGCAAATGTTGTGATCATGATGAACGGCACAAAAAACGCCCAGGCTTGTGGGTATTCCAGCATCACCGGCCGGACAATTCCCATTGACCAGCTTTCCAGCGTCATGATCTGGAATAGCGAATACAGGCTTTCACCCAAGGTGCCGAACCATTGTGGGAATTTCTCGGCAAAAAGTTTGGTCGCCATCACGCCGCCAATATAAAAAATAATGGCCATCAGCACAAAAACCGACGCCATGCCGGGCAGGGCCACAATAAACCCCTCAACCACCCGGCGCAGGCTTGGGGCCACCGAAATTACCCGTAAAACCCGCAATATCCGCATGGCGCGCAACACCGAAAGGCCCCCGGCGCCGGGTATCAGGGCAATACCGACGATGATGAAATCAAAGATATTCCAGCCGCTTTTGAAAAACCGCAGGTCAAAGGCGATGAATTTCAGCAAAATCTCAACGACAAAAATGCCAAGGCAAATCGTGTCAATCACATCCAGCGCACCGCCGGTTTTCGCGACCAGATTGTTGG
>CAZSSS010000331.1:0-2697 GCA_964609255.1 uncultured Rhodobacterales bacterium | reverse complement strand
GCGAACATTGCAAATGGGCGGGATCAGGTATGACATCCCCCGAAGCGAATTGTGGCAAGACGTCATATTTGTGCGCTCGGCCTCCACCGAGAATGCATTAATGCGGGTGTTTGCGGCCACGCCCAACACCGCCATTTCGCGAAAACGACTGGTCGAAGAACTGGGCATCGGCGACAGCAGCGCCCATGAACGGGCGATTGATGTGCAAATCACGCGGCTACGGCGAAAAATAGAAGTCGACCCCAAACAGCCGCGATATTTACAAACCGTGCGTGGTGCAGGATACATGCTGGCCCCCGATTAACCACCATGTCTGACCATCAAACCAAAACCAAAACCGGCTCTTTGGACGGTTTTGGCACTGCATGAGTGTCAAAGATCATTTTGCGGACCTCTCTGATTTCCAAGGCCATAATCCCCAGCGTGGAAAAACGCTGAACGATCTTTTCTTTGTCATTCAATTCGCTATCAAAAATCAGGAAAAACTCAAACGTCAGTTCTTCTGACAAAAATTGCGTCAGCACCTTTTTGATATCCCCCGATTTTTCAGCAATATCGCCTATGTCAGCATCGTGAATAACACCACTTTTGCATTCAAAACACAGCACCTTTTCTTCAAATTTGCTGATCACATCAAAATCGGAGCGTGTTGAAATGACATCCACAGGTGCTTGATAAGAAACTTTTGCAAAGGTTTCGTGGGGAATCCGGTTTCGGTCCAAATGGTCTTCGACAATTTGCGCTGTAAAAGCTGTCATCCAGTCGCCACAAAAGAAAGCAGACAATCCGGGGTTGTCGATTTTGAACATCACACGCAGGCTTTGCTTGGCTGTCGCGTTTTTCAGATACTCAAATTTGTGAGGCACCCAATGGTCATCCTTTTTAAGAAGGATCTTTTTTACAGTGATTACCTTATGATGTTTTAAAAGGTTAATGAAATTATAGATCGATGCTCCACCGGAAAACGACATGGTCAAAACGTTTGTTTTGGTATTTTTATAGGCTTGGCGATAACTTCGCAAAATCGCGCTAAAATCAGAATAATCTTTAGCGATTGTCGCCGCAATTTCGGCCTCGACAGCACCAAAAACCGTATGTCTGTGAATGCTCACCCCTGAACGATAAAGCGCCCCGATCAGGGCTGACCTTTCGATCAAATCATCAACCGGCAGTGCAGCCAGTTGCTTGGCGGAGAGCTTCGGTTTTTCTGCGTTTTCAGTAGTCGTAAACTTAATATAGTCTTCAAGATTAACAAGTTCGGCGACTATTGACTGAAGCCGTCGTTCAATATCGGCAAGGTTTTTGGTCACCCGCAGGCCAATATCTGAGCGCGCCGCGTTTTGCCCTATGATTTTTGTAATTTTGTCTAAGGTCTCAGGGATTTTCACCAATTTTTCCAATTCTGGCTACAAATAATTAAGAATTGCACCCATAAGTAATCAAATCTTTCGATCATTCAATGCTTGCGGGAAAATTCCTCATGATTTTGCAAACCAAAATCCCCCTTTTGCCGCGTCAAATTTTCTCACCTCTTGAATGAATTCTGTGTATCACTAGGTCTATGAAAACAAATCAGGAGAAAACCAATGTCAGACAATTTTGCAATCGAAGTGACCCAGTCGGGTAATCTGGATGCGGTGATTGATCGGGTTACCGAGGCCCTCAAGGCTGAGGGATTCGGCATTTTGACCCGCATTGATGTGCATGACGTGCTGAAAGCCAAAATTGACGTTGATTTCCGCCCCTATACCATTCTGGGCGCTTGTAATCCGGTTCTGGCGCATCAAGCCCTGAGCGCACGCGCTGATATCGGCCTGATGTTGCCCTGCAATGTGACCGTTGAAAAATCTGGCGATAATGAATGTCTGGTGCGGTTTATTAACCCTATGGCGATGATGACATTTGGCGATCTGGGTCAAAACGAAACATTGGCCCGGCTGGGCGGTGAAGCGGGTGAAAAAATCAAACGCGCGGCAACTGCGCTTGGGCATTAACGCAGTGATATGATCCTTGTTGGCGGTGAAAACCTGATCGATTTTATTCAGGAAAAAGACCCAAGACCGCCGCTGTTTCGCGCAGTGGCGGGCGGGTCGCCTTATAATGTTGCCAAAACGCTGGCATTACAAGAAATCAACACGGGGTATCTGACCCCGATTTCGGGCGACTCGCTTGGGGATTTGCTGGTGGAAGGGCTGCCCGAACATAACCTTGCTTTGCTCTCAGCCCGTTCAGAACGGCCCACGTCATTGGCTGTGGTATCATTGAAAAACGGGCAGCCCGTGTATCAATTTTATCGTGAAAATACCGCAGAACGGGATGTGACGCTGCAATCGCTGAATGCGGCGATTCCAAAAAATGCGACAGGGTTCTATATCGGTTCCTTGGCGATCACGGCGGGGCGGGATGCTGATGCATGGGAGGGCGCATGGACAAAGGCGCATGATGCGGGCTTGTTCACGGCCATTGACCCAAATATCCGCCCCGTATTCATCACAAACCGTGATGCCTATTTGGCGCGGCTGGAACGCATGTTTAATCATGCCGATCTGATCAAGCTAAGCGATGAGGATCTGGCATGGATTACGCCAAAAACGGGGCTGATGGATGCGGCGCAACAGATGTTTGCACGCTACAACGCCGCGTTGCTGGTGCTGACACTTGGTGACAAAGGCGCGGTTGCGCTAACTGATGCGGGCC
>CAZSSS010000330.1:0-2723 GCA_964609255.1 uncultured Rhodobacterales bacterium | reverse complement strand
AAGAAACAGTCGTTTCACAGTTTGAGCCAGCGCAAGCAGAAGAACATCCAGCCGATGCAGAACCAGCGGCTGAGCAACCCGACCCCAGCGGTCTTATCCCGTTTAATGCACCGGGCAGCACGTCAACGCCACCGATCGCACTTGATGAAGTGCGCCATTCAAAATCGGCTGACTCGCCGGAAAAACAAGACGAGCCGGAAAAAGTTCAATCCTTTGCTGAGGCCATTCAGGGCGCCAAAGAAAGTCTGGCAACATCTGAGCCAGCGGCCCCAACAGAACCCGCAGAACAACCCCAGCCAAAGGTGGCTGCAAACCCGCTATTGTCCGAAAATAAAAATCAGGCCGAGGATGACCAGCTAAAAGCCCTGATCCGCGCGACCCAAGCCGAAGTCGAAGACAAAAAGACCGCTGAGCCCGTGGCAAAAGCAAGCCGTTGGCGGCGCAAGCCCGCACAAGAAGCGGTTGCCGTAAAGCCAAGCGCCAAGCCCAAAAGCACCCGCGACATTCTGAAAAGCACTGCTGATGACCCAATCGCCCGGGCCTCTGGTCGTCGCGGATTCATGCGCCGAGCCGGGTTTTTGTTAACCGTGATCATATTCACCTTGGCGGTTTTGGCATATGTCTTTCCCGACATGATCACCAATTTTGCACCCGGACTGGAACCCTATCTTGAGGGTTATTCCGCCAGTGTCGACAAATTGCGCCTTGCAACCCAAAACGGTATCGCCCGCCTGACCGGGGGGTAAAACCGCAGCTAGATTGCGGTTTTCATTGTCTCTTGCAAGTAAATATCGCGCAGGCGTTGCGCGGTTTTTCCGGGCATACCATCGCCAATTTTAACCCCGTCGATTTCGATCACTGGGCAAACAAATGCGGACGCCGAGGTGAAAAATGCCTCAGCGGCTTCTTTAACTTCGTCAACCGTAAAGGGGCGTTCCTCAACCTTCATCTGCGCCTCGTTTGCGCATTTCAATACCGCCGCACGCGTGATGCCGTGCAATATATCATTTGACAGGTTGCGCGTTACAATTGTGCCGTCATGTTTAACGATATAGGCGTTGTTTGACGTGCCCTCGGTGACAAAACCATCCTCAACCAGCCACGCATCATCCGCCCCTGCGGCTTTTGCCGCCATTTTGCCAAGGCTTGGCGCAAGCAGCTGCACGGTTTTTATATCACGGCGATGCCAGCGGATATCGGGAATGGAAATAACCTTGATGCCGGTTTTTGCGGTTGGGCTGTTCACAATATTTTTGGCTTGGGTAAACAAAACCAGCGTTGGCGGCACGCCAACCGGAAAGGCAAAATCACGATCAGCCGCGCCGCGCGTAACCTGAAGGTAAATCAACCCTTCATCCAGATCATTCCGTTTGATCAATTCACGGTGGATATTTTCAAGTTCGTCGTTTGCACAAGGCGCATCCATTTGCAATTCGCGCAATGACCGCGCCAGCCGTTCCACATGGCCCGCAAAGGCAAGGATTTTACCGTCAATCACCGATGTTACTTCGTAAACACCATCAGCAAATAAAAACCCGCGATCAAAAATTGATACGGTTGCGGATTCCTCCGAGAGGTATTCTCCGTTTACATAAACAGTCCGGCTCATGAATTATCCTTAAAATTGTTGCGGGGTGAACACATGTTTTTAATGTCGTAGCACAACCGTTCAGCGTGGTCACGCATCAATGAAGCGGCCCATCTTGGTTAACAATTTCTTGGTTTTTAACGCAGTAACGCGACAGGCGCGTTGTCATCGACAACAAAATCTTTGGCGGGGCCTTTTGTTACATCGGTGCGGCGTTTGAATTCATAACGCATGATGCCTGCCTCAACCTCAGAATGGATAATCAAACATTGTGCCAAATGACGAGCGCCATCATAAAGGTCAACCAAACCGCGCAGATGTGGCGCGACCTCTGTTTCCATCTCAAATCCGTCACCCTTCAGGGCCAATATCGGATAGATTTCATCACCAGCATGCAAACGCAGGCGGTTTTTCTTGCGCAGCGCAAGTTTGCGCGCACGGTGAATGCCTTCAACCACTTCTTTTGATAAATGCGCGTCCATTCCTGCCTCCGGCAATGTAATTCTGTGCTACCAGTTAACCATGAATAACAGGTTACGACTCATGTTAAGTATACGGTCAGCATTCTTTCAATCCAGCCGCCAAAATTAAATTTTACATCTATCGGCACGGTTTCGCTGCTTTGGCTTGAAACGCGTGGTCTTTTGCTTATTACAGGCGTGAAACGCAGCGCAAGGGGGGGCCTGATGAACATTTTTGGTCTTTTGTTTCTGGCGCTGTTGCTGGATGCCATTTGGGGGGAGCCGGATTGGCTGTGGTCGCGCCTGCCCCATCCGGTCAGGTTGATGGGTATTGCCATTGGCTGGCTGGATCAGAAATATAACAATAACACCCGGCGCAGCGGTTTTTTGGTAATTCTGGCGCTTGTGCTTGGTGCCGGTTTTATTGGATTGGCCCTTAGGCAAATTCCGGATTACGGGCTGCTTGAGGCCGTTTTGGCCGCCATTTTAATTGCCCAGAATTCATTGACGCGCCACGTATCCAACGTGGCCGATGCACTGGAAATTGATCTTGAGCAGGCCAAGAAATCGGTTGCATTGATTGTTGGTCGTGACACCAATGGCATGACCAAAACCACCCTAAGCCGCGGGGCCATTGAAAGCATCGCTGAAAACTTCTCAGACGGGCTGGTCGC
>CAZSSS010000329.1:0-2724 GCA_964609255.1 uncultured Rhodobacterales bacterium | reverse complement strand
TCTGAGCCACCTCGATGCCTTCGAGTGTGGCTGCCGCCGAACTGAAGGATTTGAATGCTGCATTCTTGCGCCACGCCATGACGCGCGCCCAAGTGCTGGACCTGCCGAACTGGCGCATCGTTTCGGGCGCGCTTTATAATACGGTTTGGAACCATCTGACCATGCGGCCTGAAACCTTTGGCATCAAAGACATTGACCTGTTTTATTTTGACCCCGACACCAGTTATGAGGCTGAGGATACCATCATTAAATCTGCCACTGATTTTGCCAAAAACCCGCCGATTGAAATCCGCAATCAGGCGCGGGTGCATTTGTGGTATGAGGCGCATTTTGGCCGCAAAATTGCGCCGTTACCCTCGGTTGAGGCGGCCATTGACCGGTTTGCCTGCACCACCCATTGCGTTGGTCTTTGCCAATCGGATCAGGGGCTGGATCTTTATGCGCCTTTTGGCCTGCGCGATATTTTTTCTTTTACCCTGCGGCCCAACCCCATTCAGGATAATCGCAAAACCCATGCGATAAAGGCGGCGCGCGCGTTGAAACATTGGCCAGAGCTTACGGTTATTCCGTGGCCTTTGGGCAATGCGTAATCGGCTTGTGCTTTGAGTTGTTCAATATACTAATGACCCAACAAAGGAGCAGGCCATGAAACACACGCCTTTTTGGTGGGATGATGCCCCGCGCGAAACCGCCCTTCCGGACAATCAGCCAGATAAAACCGATATTGCCATTGTTGGCGCGGGTTTTTCTGGCCTGAATGCCGCGCTCATTCTGGCGCGGGCTGGCCGGTCGGTCACGGTGTTTGAGGCAGAGCAGCTGGGCGCGGGGGCCAGTTCGCGCAATGGCGGGATGCTCGGCCCGAGTTTTCATAAATTGGGGATCATCGGACTGACAGCCAAATATGGCGCAGAAACCACCCAAGGTATTCTGCGCGAAAGCATCGGGTTTGTCGATTTCCTGGTGGATTTCCTAAAAACCGAGGGGATTGACGCTGACCTGCAACAGACGGGCCGGTTTCGGGGGATATTGCGCGCGTCGCATTTACAGACCATCAGCCGCCAGATTGATGGATTAAACGAGGTATGCGGCGATATTGCCAAAATGGTGCCCCATTATGAATTACCCACGGAAACAGGCTCAACCCGGTTTGTCGGTGGCGCAGTTTACCGGCTTGATGCCGGATTAAACCCTGCAAAATACCATAATGGCCTCATCGATGTGGCCCGCAAAGCTGGCGTGCAAATTGTGCCGTTTACACCTGTTGAAAAACTGGAGAAAACCGGCACGTCCTTTATGCTTACAACCCGTTTGGGGCGGGTCAAGGCTGACCAAGTGGCGATTTGCACCAATGGTTATACGGGCAAACAATTCCAGAATTTTCGCAAACGGGTGCTGCCGCTGCGCAGTGCGATAATTGCCACCGAACCCTTGCCCGCAGATGTTATTGACCGGCTGATGCCCAAAAGCCGGATGTATGGCGACAGCCGCCGTATGGTGGCCTATTATCGACGCTCAGCCGATGGGAGACGTATTGTTTTTGGCGGGCGGGCCTCAGGGCTTAGGGATAATCCGGCTGCGAATGCGCGGTTTTTGCACCGCGCCATGTGTGATATTTACCCCGAATTAAAGCAAACCAAAATCAGCCATGTTTGGTCAGGTTTGGTGGCCTATACGTTTGATCACGCGCCCCATATTGGCCAGATGGAGGGCATGGATTACGCGATGGGCTATTGCGGGTCCGGGGTCACCCGCGCCACCTATTTTGGCCAGAAACTGGCGCATAAGATGCTGGGGGACGAAGCGCGGGGCCGCACGTCTTTTGATACATTGGGGTTTGAAACCAAACCGCTTTATACAGGAAACCCGTGGTTCATGCCGATGCTGCTGAATTGGCACCGGATGATGGACAGGTTTACCTAGATCTTTTTCATAAATTCGGTTTTCAGCACAATGGTTGACTTGCCGATCCGGCATTCAATTTGCCCGGGGTTGCCGGTGGTGCGGATATTTTTAATGGTGCTGCCACGTTTTAACGTCTTGCTCATGCCTTTGACTTTCAGGTCTTTGATCACCTGAACACTGTCGCCATCAATCAGCGTATTGCCGTTACAGTCTTGCGCTTCCATGTTGTTATTCCTTAAACTGAAATTCCGGATAATCCCTAAAGGCTTGGACAAAAAATGGCAACTGATCCCGATACCGCACGTCACAACATGAAAATGGCCAAGAAAAAGGCGGCGCGTGATAAAATCATGGCGACCAAGACCCAGGAAAAGGGCCTGATTGTGGTGCATACCGGCAAAGGCAAAGGCAAGTCATCTGCCGCGTTTGGCATGATTTTCCGCCATATTGCATGGGGAATGCCTTGTGCGGTTGTGCAATTTATCAAAGGCGGCATGGAAAGCGGTGAGAAAAAGCTGATCACCGAACATTTCGGCGATATCTGCCCGTTTTATGCGATGGGCGAAGGGTTTACGTGGGAAACCCAAGATAAATCCCGTGACATTGAAATGGCGCAGGCGGCGTGGCAGCGCTCAAAGGAACTGATTCTGGACGAGAAAAATTCCATGGTGCTGCTGGACGAGATTAACATCGCCATTCGCTATGATTATGTGGATATTGCCGAAGTGGTGGATTTTCTGACCACTGAAAAACCACCCATGACCCATGTTGTGCTGACCGGACGAAACGCCAAGCCGGAATTGCTGGAAATTGCAGATTTGG
>CAZSSS010000328.1:0-2750 GCA_964609255.1 uncultured Rhodobacterales bacterium | reverse complement strand
GCACCCGGATCGATTTGGAAGCCGCTGGAGCACGTTGAACGAGCGGGACCAATGCCGTGTGGTCCGGCGCATCCGCAATGTGCAAAGCGAGACCTGCGCCGATTTTCTTGCCTATTGGCTGGTTACACGTTTTGGCCTTGACCAAGACCATGCCCGCGAAGCCATGCGCGCCCCGCTGGTTGAGGGTTATGGTCGCCTTGGTGAAACTGCCACCCGCAATATTCTTGCCCATCTTAAGGCTGAGGTGCTGACCTATAGTCAGGCGGTGGCGGCTTGCGGCTGGCATCATTCCGATGATCGCACTGGTGAGGTGCTCAGCGCCCTGCCTTATTACGGAAAAATCCTTGAACGCCATGTGATTCCAGGCAGCTATGCCGCCAATGATGACGACATCACCCGTTATGGGCGCATCACCAACCCCACGGTGCATATCGGCCTCAATCAGGTCCGGCGGCTGGTCAATAAGATCATCGAGGTGCATGGCAAACCCGCGCAGATCGTGGTCGAGCTGGCCCGTGAGTTGAAGCAAAGCGAAAAGCAAAAGGCCGATATCCAGAAAACCATCAAATCCAACACCAATGCCGCGATTGAGCGGGGCCAAAAGCTGGCGGAGCTGGGCGTGCCGGACACGGGCGCCAACCGTGCAAGATATAAGCTGTGGGAGGAGCTAGGCTCCGCCATCGGCCCGCGCTGCTGCCCCTATACCGGCGAAACTATTTCCGCAAGCATGATCTTTGATGGCTCTTGTGATATTGATCATATCCTGCCCTATTCCCGCACGCTGGATGACAGTTTTGCCAACCGCACCTTGTGCCTGAAAGAGGCCAACCGCGAAAAACGTAACAAAACCCCGTGGGAAGCATGGGGGAATTCTGATCTCTGGACTGAGATCGAGGCCAACCTTAAAAACCTGCAAGACAACAAGCGCTGGCGCTTTGGTCCCGATGCGATGGCGCGTTTTGAGGGCGAAAATGACTTTACCAGCCGTGCGCTGAACGACACCCAATATCTGTCGCGCATTGCACGGCAATATCTGGATGCGCTTTATACAAAGGGCGGCTATGTCTGGGTGGTGCCGGGAAGGCTTACGGAAATGCTGCGCCGCCACTGGGGGCTGAATTTTCGCTTTGGGGTTGATGCAAGCATGGCCAAAGCCAAAAACCGCCATGACCACCGCCACCATGCGATTGACGCCGCCGTCATCGCCGCCACGGATCGCGAGCTGATCCAGAAGATCGCCAAGCTGACCGAGGATCATGTGGAGAACAACCGCGAGGCCTTTGCGAAAAGCGTTGCTCCCCCGTGGGAAAGCTTTCGCAAAGACACCCGCGCCCGCCTTGAGGCCATCACCATCAGCCACCGCGCTGATCATGGCCGCATTGACCCGGCGGCGCGCCAAATGGGCCGTGATACCACCACCGGGCAAATGCATAATTCCACCGCTTATGGCATTATTGATGATGCCCGCGTTGTCAGCCGCACCCCTTTGGCTGACCTTAAGCCCTCAGATATCGAGATTACCACCAAGGGTAAAAACATCCGCGACCCGTTTTTGCAACAGGCGCTAGCCGCAGCCACGCAGGGCAAAGAGAAAAAGGAATTTGAACAGGCGTTGCAGGGGTTTTCGAAAAATAACGAACCATATCATGGCATTCGTCGGGTGCGATTGATCGAGTCACTGGGCAAAAATGCGCGGGTGGAGCTGCCGGCCAACGCCCCCTACAAAGCATATAAAGGTGACTCAAACCTGTGTTATGAAATCTGGCAAATGCCGGATGGCAAGTTCAAGCCGCAGGTTTCACCACTTTTGAAGCCCATCAAAGCAGCCCACCGCGCCGCCCGCACCCAGCCGCCAAAAAGATCACCCGTATCTTCAAGCGCGATATGGTGGCGATTGAACGGGACGGACAGACGGTGATTTGTTATGTGCAGTCGATGCACGTTGCCAATGGCCTCTACCTTGTCCCCAACGTTGAATCCAACGCCGACGCCCGCAACCGTGATAAATCCGACCCGTTCAAGTTCATCCAAATGGGCGCAACGCCTTTGATGAAAGCCAAATTGCGTCGCGTTTTTGTTGACGAAATCGGTCAGGTCCGAGACCCCGGCCCGCATAATTCTCGCTAATTTGAGGCGAATCATCCTGTCTGTTATGTTGTTAAAGTTGCAACACCTCCCAAAGGCGCACAGATGGATCAAATTATTGATATCAGCACCGACGGTCGCCACCTGTCCCGCGATCGCGGTTTTCTAAAGGTTTCGGAAAACGGCACCGAAGTGGGCCGCGTGCCGCTGGACCAGATCGCCGCCGTTATCGTGCATGCCCATGGCATTACGTGGTCAAATTCACTGTTGATAGAGCTGGCAGAACGTGGTGCCATGCTGGTGCTTTGCGCCGCCAATCACCAGCCCCGCGCCCTACTTTGGCCGCTAGAGGGCCACCACGCCCAAGGCGCCCGTATGCGCGCCCAATGGCAGGCCAAAACTCCGCTGATCAAGCAAGCATGGAAACAGGTCACCATCGCCAAAATCACCATGCAGGCCGCCACATTAGATGCTTTTGGCCAGCCCCCCGCCCGCCTGCACCAGATGGCGCGCACGGTTAAATCCGGTGACCCAAGCAATATTGAGGCCCAAGCCGCCCGCCATTACTGGCCCCGGCTGATGGGCAAAGATTTTCGCCGCAATCCTGATATGTCAGATATTAACGCGCTGCTGAATTACGGCTATACCGTGCTGCGTGCCGCCAC
>CAZSSS010000327.1:0-2770 GCA_964609255.1 uncultured Rhodobacterales bacterium | reverse complement strand
GCTGGCTGATAGCCAATGAATTTGTGATGACGGCTGAGGATGTGATCTGGCGACGAAGCAAGCTGGGGTTGCGGTTGAGTGAGGCGCAGAAGGCTGTGTTGGTGGATTGGTTTTAGAGAGGGTTTCTCGCTATGAACGGTCCGATAATTGGCATCCGCCGTATTAACCCTGTGCCTGATGTGTTCACAATCAGAAGGGTAATAAGCCCACCACAAAAGCTACAGGCAACCATCAAGGCTATTTCGCGTTCATTAAAGATTACAGATTTAAACGCCATGATTGGCAGAACAATAAAATGCGCTGTGTACAGTTGAGCCAAAGTTAGCGCCTGACGACGAATTGTGGAATTTCGTGTAACAACTCCGTGTATTGCTACTGAAATAAAGAAAAGACACATAACATAGAAAAGCATCGTCAAAGCGCCAGCTAATATGACAGCCTCAAAATAGGCGTGAAAACTATACGGACTTACTGAGCTCCTGCGAACGGTCACGCCGGTAAGAAAAAGCAGGAATCCGATAATTAGCGATCCGAGCACAAGCTCCATTGCCCGCTTAAGCAACCATTCAGTTAGGAATTTTAAAAAATCCATTGAGGCCTTCTATCTCCAACTTGGGGATGTGGCGCGCACCACGGTATCATCACTCCTCATATGCCTCCAATGGGGGGCAGGTGCAGACCAGATTGCGGTCTCCATAGGCGTTATCCACGCGGTTAACTGGCGGCCAGTATTTGTCTACGCGGAAGGCTCCGGGGGGGTAGCATGCTTGTTCGCGGCTGTATTTGCGGTTCCAGTCTCCGACCAGATCTTCCACGGTGTGTGGGGCGTGGTGCAGCGGGCTGTCGGCGTAAGCGATTTTGCCGTTCTCGATGTCTTTGGCCTCGGATGCGATGGCGAGCATGGCGGTGATAAAGCGGTCGATCTCGGCTTTTGGTTCGGACTCTGTGGGTTCGACCATCAGGGTTCCGGGCACCGGCCAGCTCATGGTTGGGGCGTGGAAACCGCAATCCATCAGACGTTTGGCGATGTCGTCAACGCTGACTTGGGCCGCATCATTGAGCGGGCGCGTGTCTAGAATACATTCATGCGCCACGCGGCCTTTGTCAGATTTGAACAAGATATTATAGGCGCTCGATAGGCGGGCCGCGATATAATTGGCGTTTAAAATGGCAACTTTGGTGGCTTGGGTCATGCCCGCGCCGCCCATCAGCAAAATATAGGCCCATGAAATCACAAGAATTGAGCCGGAACCAAGGGGGGCCGCCGAAACCGGGCCGATTGTGTCGCCGCGCGGATCGCCGGGCAAAAAGGGTTCCAGATGTTTGCCAACGCCAATTGGTCCCATGCCCGGGCCACCGCCGCCATGGGGAATGGCAAATGTTTTGTGCAGGTTCAAATGGCTGACATCGCCGCCGATTTTACCGGGCTGCGCGAGGCCGCACATCGCATTCATGTTGGCACCGTCAATGTAAACTTGGCCGCCATGGTCATGGGTGATTTTGCAAACTTCGGTCACGGTTTCCTCAAACACGCCGTGGGTGGAGGGATAGGTTATCATGCAGGCAGCAAGATTATCACCTGCGGCTGTGGCTTTGGCGCGGAAATCATCCAGATCAATTTCGCCGGCTTCATTGGATTTCACCACCACAACTTTCCAGCCGACCATTTGGGCTGACGCCGGATTGGTGCCGTGGGCTGAACTGGGGATCAGGCAGATATTGCGCGCGGCTTGCCCACGGGATTTGTGGTAATTGCGGATGGTCAGCAGGCCCGCATATTCGCCCTGCGCGCCAGAATTTGGCTGGAGCGACATGGCGTCATAGCCGGTGATCTCACACAGTTGATCCATCAGTTGATTGGTGAGTTCCGTATATCCCGCCGCTTGGTCAAGCGGCACAAACGGGTGCAAATTGGCAATGCCAAACCATGTGAGCGGGATCATTTCCGCTGTGGCGTTCAATTTCATCGTGCAAGACCCCAGCGGGATCATGGCGCGGTCCAGCGCCAGATCACGGTCAGCCAAGCGGCGCATATAGCGGGTCATCTCGGCCTCGGAACGGTTCATGTCGAAAATCGGATGGGTCAGATATGCGTCGGTGCGCAGCATTGATTCTGGCAGGCGATATTCACGGTTTTTGACGCTGTCGTCTTTCATATTGCCGCCAAATGCACGCCAGACGGCCTCAATGGTTTCGGGGTATGTTTGTTCGTCCAGCGAAATACCGATACGGGTTTTACCGACTTTGCGCAGGTTAATGCCGTTATCCACAGCGGCGTTCATGATCACGCCTTGCAGGGCCCCGACCTCCACTGTGATGGTGTCAAAAAACACATCGGGTGTGATTTTAAACCCGAGGCTTTCCAGCCCTTTTGCCATCCGCGCGGTTTTGCGATGCACCGATTGCGCGATGGCCTTCAGGCCCGCTGGCCCATAAAAAACCGCATACATTGACGCCATCACCGCCAGCAATGCCTGCGCGGTGCAAACATTGGAATTGGCTTTTTCGCGGCGGATATGTTGTTCGCGGGTTTGCAGCGCAAGGCGATACCCCTTGTTGCCGCGCGCATCCACCGAAACGCCGATAATACGCCCCGGCATGGAGCGTTTTAATTTATCGGTGGTGGCCATATAGGCAGCGTGCGGGCCGCCGTAACCCATGGGAACCCCAAAACGCTGGGTGCTGCCCACCGCAATATCCGCACCCATTTCGCCGGGGGATTTCAGCAGGCAAAGCGCCAGAATATCAGCGGCCATAATGGCAATGGCTT
>CAZSSS010000326.1:0-2786 GCA_964609255.1 uncultured Rhodobacterales bacterium | reverse complement strand
CCTTGATTTGCACATTGCCCATCTTGGGCAGGCGACAATATCTTGTGGGTTCCTGTGGAAAATTGTATAAGGGTGGTGCAATTTTCAAAAAAAGGGGCAGTTATGCTTAAGGAATTCAAAGATTTTATTGCCAAGGGCAATGTAATGGATATGGCCGTCGGTATTATTATCGGCGCGGCATTTACCGCAATTGTTTCGTCACTGGTGGCTGATTTGATTAATCCGATCATCAGTTTGTTTACCGGCGGCGTTGATTTTTCATCAATGATGGTCATGCTAAGCGACGACCCTGAGGCCGGGGCGTTCAAATACGGGTCGTTTATCATGGCGATCATCAATTTTGTGATCGTGGCCTTTGTGGTTTTCATGCTGGTTAAGATGGTTAACAAAGTCAAAGCCGCCTCAGAAGGCCCCGCAGAGGAACCCGCACCCGAAACACCAAAAGGCCCAACTCAAGAAGAATTACTGGTTGAAATCAGAGACTTGCTTAAGAAATAAAACCTGGCCCCGCAAAGAACGCGGGGCCATTTTTTAAAGTTTAAGCGCCAGTTTTGCTGACAAAACATCAATCCCCAAAGCGCGGCCCACGGCAGCATAGGTCAGTTGCCCGGCATGGGTATTAAGGCCGCGCAGCAGATGTTCATCATCTTCGCAGGCTTGCCGCCAACCCTTATTTGCCAACGCCATCATGAAAGGCATCGTCGCATTGCCAAGCGCAATGGTTGAGGTCCGCGCCACAGCGCCCGGCATATTGGCCACGCAATAATGCATAATGCCGTCGACATTATAAATCGGGTCATCATGGGTGGTGGCGTGCGAGGTCTCAAAACACCCGCCTTGATCAATGGCCACATCAACCAAAACCGCGCCGGGTTTCATGTCAGCCAGTTGCGCGCGGCTGATCAGTTTTGGCGCAGCAGCGCCGGGAATTAACACCGCGCCGATGACCATATCAGCATCGTTCGCCAGTTCGGCTGTGTTGCCTTTTGAGGCATAGCGCGTTTTGAATTGACCGCTAAATACATCGTCCAAATACCGCATGCGCGGCAATGACATATCCAGAACGGTAACATCCGCGCCCATGCCAGCAGCAATTTTTGCGGCATGGGTGCCAACAACGCCGCCACCGATCACCACAACCTTGGCAGGGCCAACGCCTGGAACGCCGCCCATCAAAACACCGCGTCCGCCATTGGCTTTTTGCAATGTCCACGCGCCCACTTGCGGGGCCAGACGGCCCGCGACTTCGGACATTGGCGCCAGTAACGGCAGGCCGCCCATGCGGTCGGTCACGGTTTCATAGGCAATCGCGGTAACGCCGGAATTTAACAAATCGCGGGTTTGGGGTTCGTCGGGGGCAAGATGCAGATAGGTAAACAGAATCTGCCCCTCATGCAGTTGGGCGCGTTCAACGGGTTGGGGTTCTTTGACTTTCACAACCATTTCGGCGCGGGCAAAGATTTCTGCGGCGGTATCAACTATTTCTGCACCAATCGCGGTGTAATCCTCATCGGGAAAACCCGCGCCGATGCCGGCTGATTTTTCGATAATGACGTTATGGCCATTACTGATGGCCTCCTGCGCGGCGGCGGGGGTGACCCCGACGCGGTATTCCTGGTTTTTGATTTCTTTTGGGCAACCGATCAGCATTTTATTCCTCCAAAATGTGGGCCTGAGGTTTGTTAAGTATTACCTGAATATTGTGCAGAAATAACGCCAAATACTTCGCAAATACATGTTGTCTTATGGGGGGATATTCGCATAATAACCGTAAAACACGGCAATTTTTCGAAGGATATTGCAATGTCACGAATGGATGCGCTTGATCTGAAGATTCTGACATGGCTGCAAAAAGATGGCCGAATGCCCAATGCGGAATTGGCCCAGCGTGTCGGCCTGTCAGCCTCAGCGTGCCATCGGCGCGTGCAGCGCTTGGAAAAGGACAAGGTGATCCGCAACTATGTGGCCTTACTGAACCCAAGGGCGGTGGACCGGCGGGCAACCGTATTTGTTGAGATCACGCTGAAAGGTCAATCTGAGGAAATCCTGAATGCGTTTGAAAAACAGGTCGCGCTGATTCCCGATGTTTTAGAATGCCACCTGATGGCTGGATCTGCGGATTATTTGCTAAAGGTTGTCGCGCAAGACACCGATGATTTTGCCCGTATTCACAAACAATATCTGGCGCGCTTGCCCGGAGTTGTGCAAATGCAAAGCAGTTTTGCATTAAGGACGGTTTTTAAGACAACGGCTTTGCCGTTATAACAATTGCACGACATGTGCTGATTGCTTGACTATGCTCCGCAAAACAGGAAAACTTAGAATATATTTCAACGTAAGGGTGCGTATTTATTTTGGCTGATTATGCGAATATACCTGATACATTAGGTAGAAAATTAGAGTATGAAAAACCTGTTAAACCCAATAAATATTGGCCTAAGATCATCGTGTTTTCAATAATTGGCTTATTGACATGGGGCGCATTACAGGGTGACCATTTTCAGCGATCCGAAATAGTCCTTACCGCTATTTTTGCGGCGTTGGTTTATATCTTGTTTCTAGTTGTGGCAAATCTAGTCAAAAACTTTTTTGAATTTAGCAACGTCCCAAACCGGCATTTTCTTTTACGCCATGACCAGCAAGGTTTCATGCGTTCCCTGAAACTGTGTGATAAAACTGCAATTTTTGATGGCCATAATATCTATCATTTTGGGTTAGATAATGGCGTGGGTGTTAACGCGCTTGTCGAGGTGGTGCAGCGGCTGCGAGACGAGAATTACAGGATT